>CABUWR010000128.1 GCA_902495265.1 uncultured Collinsella sp.
GGCAAGCGCCTCGCCCTCGCGAACCGTCGACGAATCGGCGCGCTCGCCCAAAATAAGCTTGAGCGCCGAAAGCAGCGCGGTCTTGCCAGCACCGGTCTCACCGGTCAGGACGGTCAAGCCGGCACTCGGCACCAACGTCGCCTCGCGAATGAGTGCAATGTTGGAAACCTGCAGCTCATCGATCATGACGCACTCCATAGAACACGCGGCTCACCGAGTTATAGAAGCTCTCGGGGCCGTAATCCAGCAGCAGCACATCACCGGGACCGCGACGCACAGCCACGCTCTCGACCGTGCCGTCGCAGGTAATAAACTGTCCGTCGATAGCGATGGCAGGCACACTCGGGCGGTCGTCGGACATAAAGATCTCGACGACATCGCTTGGTGAAGTCAAGAACGCACGGGCCTGAATGGTGTGCGGCGCGATGGGCACGCAAACCATACCCGTGTAATCGGGGCTCACGATAGGGCCGCCGGCGGAAAGCGCATAACCGGTGGAGCCAGTCGCCGTCGACACGACGACACCGTCACCGCGCAGGCGATCGATATGATGGCCGGACACCGTGATGTCAAACTCGACCATATCGGACAGGGGTCCGCGTGTGAGCGCCATGTCGTTGAGGGCGAACGAACGCACGACATCCTTCGTGCCGTCCTCACGCACGGAAACGATGTCTGCGGCGATGGTAGCGCGGCGGCTCACGTGGAGCTCACCGGACAGGGCATCGCTCACAACCTGCAGAATATCGCGTTCCTCAGGACTGGCCGCCGTCAAAAAGCCCAGGTGACCATAGGAAAGACCCAAAATGGGAATCTCGCGGTAGTTGAGAATGCGGGCGGCGCGCAGCAGTGTGCCGTCGCCACCGAGCGTAATGACAAGGTCGGCATCGTCAACATCGGGTGCGCTCTGGATCTTGGAGCGCTGATCGGCTGCCCATGCAACCTCGTAGCCCTGGCGCGAAAGCCAAAGCTCGAGCATCAGGCCGCTCTCGACCGCCTCTTGCTTGTAGAAATTGGGAACCAGAAAGACCTTCATAGCGTTGCAGCTTTCTCGCTCAAAACCGATACCCGGGATTGCAACTCATCTTCGGCGCGCTCGCCGGGGGCAAACCTCGTGCCGAACAGGAAAAACTCAACGTTGCCCTTAGCGCCATGGATAGGCGACACGCACACGTCAAGCGGGAACAGACCCCTGGCGGCGAACAGCTCAATCGCCGCCACGAGTGTATCGCGGCGGACGGCGGGGTCGGTCACGATACCGCCCTCGCCCACCAGCGCAGCCGGCGCCTCAAACTGCGGCTTTACGAGCGTGCAAAACGAACCCGAAGGCTTCAGGCACGCCAGCACGGCGTCGATGATATTCGCGATACTCGTAAACGACACATCGCACACGGCTAGGTCGATAGCGCCGCCGTAGCCAAGCTCGGGCAACTGCGTCACATTCGTGCGCTCATGGAGCGTCACGCGATCGTCTTGGCGCAGCGACCAGTCGAACTGAGCGCGCCCCACATCGACCGAAACGACAGTAGCGGCGCCGCGCTTGAGCAGGCAATCGGTAAAGCCGCCCGTGGAGCAGCCCACATCGAGGCAAGCAAGGTCCGTCGGATCGATCCCAAACGCATCGAGCGCACCCTCGAGCTTAAGGCCGCCGCGCCCAACGTACGGAATACGCCCCTTAACGTGCAGTGGCAGGCCCGGCGCCACCTTGAGCCCCGGAGAGGTCAAACGCTCACCGCCGCTCGAAACCAAGCCGGCCATAAGAGTGCGAAGGGCATCCGCGCGATCAGCGCAGATGCCCTGTGAAATCAGTTCGTCATCAAGACGCACGCGTTTCATGAATGCCATCAACCATTCGTATCCGGGGATGCAGCCTGTCTATCTTGGGACTCGTTTGCCGCATCCTCATCGTATTCCTCCTCGAGCTTGTCGGCCTCACGCGGCGTCAGCTCAAACTTGTCGACCATATCGACCGCTCGGGAGCCCAGCTCAATCGCCTCGTCAAACAAATCGAGCGAACGCTCCAAGGACGTATCCTTGGAGCGAACGGTGGCGATAATCTGGTCCAGGCGATCCGAGATCTCATCGAAGTTGCGGACGGAACCCTCTGGCATGGCTACTCCTCGACGGAGTCGGCCTCGACGGCCTCAGCAGCGTCCGCATCCTCGGAAAGTACACCGGCGGCAGCCTGAGCGGCAGCGACCTTGGCGGCCGCCTCGGCAGCCTGTGCCTCCTCGCGAGCGCGATCCTCGGCCAGCAGCTCCTGGTACAGGTCCTCGCCCGGCAGTTCCTCGCTGCGAGCGATCTTGCCCAGCACGCCGTTGACAAACGATGCGGACTGGTCGGTACCATAAGCCTTAGCAATCTCGACCGCCTCGTTGATGACGATGGCGTCCGAGACCTCCTCGTCGGTGAGGAAACGCATCTCGTAGACGGCGATACGCAGCAGGTTGCGGTCGGCACCGGGCATACGCATAAGATCCCAGTTCTTGGCGACGGCGCGCAGGGCACAATCGATGCGATCAATGTGCTCGTAGGCACCGCGGCAAAGCTCCAGCGCATAGGGGTCGAGGGGACCCTTCGAGATCAGGAAATCGCCCTCGAGGACGCGCTCGAGCGGGCTGTCCGTGGCCTCGGCCTGGAACAGCAGCTGCAGCGCCTGACTGCGGGCAAGCGTGCGCCCGCGATAAACCTTAAGGCTCAAAGGTTACTCCTTGGGGAAAACGAGGCCGTCGATGCAAACGTCAACGCGCTCGACCTCGACGCCCACCTGGGCATCGATGGCGGCGACCACGGCGGCGCGAACGGCCTCGGCGAGTTTCTTGAACGGATAGCCAAAGAACACCACGACACGCACGGTGAGTGCGAGCTTGTCGCCGACGACCTCGGCCTCGACCGCCGGCTCAGAAGCCGGGGCCTTGGACGAGAGCATCATGGAGACAAGGTTGGTGGCAAGGTCCTTGACGCCAACGGAGGCGATGCCCTCGACATCCGACACGGCGCGCGAGACGATGGCGGTCAGAACATCGGGCGAAATGCCGATGCCGTCAATCTTGATTTCCTGGGGCATGAGTCCTCCTAGAAGAGTTGGTTGCTAGACGCGGGAGACGAACTTGCCGTCGCGGGTGTCAACCTTGATGACCTCGCCCTCGTTGAGGTACATGGGGACCTGGATGACAGCGCCGGTGTCAATCGTGGCCGGCTTGGTGGAACCCTGGACGGTGTCGCCCTTAAAGCCCGGGTCGGTCTGGACGATGGTGGTCTCGATGAACATCGGCGGGGTCACGCCCATGAGCTCATCGTCGGCAAAAAGCAGCTGGCAGATGTCGTTCTCGCGCAGCCACTTGGAGTTCTCGCCCACCATGTCCTCAGGAACGGGAACCTGCTCATAGGTCTCATTGTCCATGAAGATGTAGTCGGCGCCATCGTTGTAGAGGTACTGGAACTCACGGGTGGTGAGCATAACGCTCTCAAACTTGGTGCCGGCGTTGCAGGTGTTCTCGACGACGCGGCCGCTCTTGATGTCGCGGGTCTTGTAGCGCACAAACGCGCCGCCCTTGCCCGGCTTGACATGCTGGAACTCGACGATGGTGTAGACCTTGTCCTTAATGCGGAGACCGAGGCCGTTCTTGAAGTCGGCGGTAGAAATGGTAGGCATAGCGACCTTTCTTGTTATGGGCAGAACGCACAAGCGTCCAAATTACATACGACCGAAATTATACACTTGCAGACGGCGCCTGCAGCGAGCGCATAAAAAGAGAACGCGGGGCGTCCGAATCGATCCGGACGCCCCGCCCCAAAAATCTATCGAAATGGGCTAACAATCGATGACGTGAAGGTCATGCGGCGTCTTGGTGAAGGGCTCGTAGCCGTTCTCGGTGACCACGCCGTAGTCCTCCAGGCGCACGCCGCCCACACCGGGCAGATACACGCCGGGCTCCATGGTGATAACCGAGCCGACCTCGATGGTGTTCTTGCTGCGGTTGAAGTTGGGCAGCTCATGGATGTCGATGCCCACGCCGTGGCCCAGACCATGGTTGTAGTAATCGCCATAGCCGGCATCGCCGATGATCTTCTTGGAAAGCTTGAAAATGTCGTTGCCCTCGACGCCCGGATGGATGGCGGCGACGCACTCCTCGTGCGTACGGCGCACGAGCGCGTACAGGTCGAGCTGCTCCTGGGTAGGCTCGCCCATCACGACGGTGCGCGTCATGTCGGAACGATAATCGCAGTAGCCCGCACCGTAATCCATGAGGACGAAGTCGCCCTTCTCGATCACGCGGTCACTCGGCACGGCATGCGGGTTGGCGGTATTGGGGCCGCTTGCCACGATGGAGCCGAAGGCCAAGCTGTCGGCGCCGTTGGCGAACATAAAGTTCTCGAGCTCGTTGCGAACCTGCTTCTCGGTCATACCGGGCTTAATAAAGCCGAGCATATGCTGGAAGGCGGCATCGGTGATCGACTGCGCATGGCGCATGAGCTCGATCTCCTCGGCGTCCTTGATGGCGCGCATCTTGCGGATGTCGTCATGCATCAGCGGCAACATGCAGGCGACGGAACGATCCTCCAGACC
>CABUWR010000129.1 GCA_902495265.1 uncultured Collinsella sp.
CTTGCGTCGAAGGCGCCCGTGCCGCCCACCACGCCTATAGCGTGGACGTGCTCGTGCCCAACCGTCGCGATACGCTCGAGGCCTTCCCCGAGATTCCCTGCGATCGGGCAACCATTGATGACTATCTGCGCCTCATACTGAAAGGGGCTTTGAAATGAAACGCGCCTTTATGTCCGAGCTCGCCATCGCTCGCTCGCTTATCCCGAGCATTGCAGGCGTCGGCCTGTTCATCTTCGTCGTGCTGACGCTCGCCAACGCGTCGGATGGCGATTCCGGTATGAGCGCCGGCGCCTGCGCCGTCAGTGCCATGTCGCCTATCATGGTCATGAACTCACTGGCCGGTTTCGACAATCAAAACGGTTGGGAGCGTTATCGGGCAACGCTGCCCTTCTCGCGCAAAGACATCATCTGCGCACGCTACCTGTGCATCGTTGTCTTCTCGGCCATCATGGCCTGCGCCGCCGTGCTTTTGAACATCATCACCCTTCCGTTCTTCAACAGCGCGGGCGTGACCTCGACAGGACAAACCGTCTTTGAGATCGCAATAGCCTCGGCAGCCTCGATGCTCATCTCCCTCATGATGGTGTTCTTGGCGCAGCCGCTGTTCTTTCGCTTTGGACACATGGAGGCGCTGCGCCTATCCGTTGGCCTGTTTGCCCTGCTCTGGTGCCTTGCCATTGCCGCGTTGAGCTCCTCCAACCCCATCAGCAACTGGCTCATGTCGATTGCCGGGGCGAATCCCGATCCTGCCGTCCTTGGCTGTCTGTGTGCAGGAATTGCAGTACTGGCGCTCGCACTATGTGTAATCAGCTGCGCTGTCAGCACCAAGGTTTATCGAGCACGCGATCTGTAATCGACGGCTAAAAAAGCTTAGGTGGTACCCCGCTTATTTTTTCAATGAAACGAGGCGGCATAGCGTCACCACCGCCCTTCACAGCAGGCCGTCTAGTTCTTGGCAACCAAAAAGACACCGTCAGCATATCGAAGGTGAATACTTTTCCGAGAAGTGAACGAGTAAAATCAGTGCCCTGTAGCATCGACATTTTTAAGGACTCAATTCCTGCGGTTTTTGTCGAAGAATCCTGCAGTTTTGTTCGAAAAAAGTGTGCATGTTCCAGGGGTCCAGATTTACTCGTTCACTTCGCGGAAAACCATTCACCTTCGATTCGAGCCTTAACCAAATGCCCTCTCGAACTATGGCCCCTGTCTCACCACAGCGATATCAAAGCTTCATGGCGGGACGGTATCATCGGACGAGCGCCGTAAATCTGGCGCGGTCGTTCTTTGGGGAGGCATTTCACCCGTGTCGTGGGTCGCAGCAGCATTTGCGTCAGCATTCTTTGCCGGCATCACATCTGTCCTGGCCAAATGCGGCATCAAGCAGACCGACTCCGATGTCGCGACGGCCATTCGCACCTGCGTGGTGCTCGTTTTCGCCTGGGCAATGGCGGGCATTTCTGGATCCATTGGAACCATCGGCAGCATCGAACCCAGATCTTGGCTCTTTCTCGTCCTCTCGGGACTCGCTACCGGCGCTTCGTGGATCTGTTACTTTAAGGCGTTGGGCATCGGAGACGTCAATAAGGTCGTACCGGTCGACAAGATGAGCACCGTACTCGCTGCACTGATTGCCATCGTGCTTTTTGGCGAGACGAGCAACCTTGCGGTTAAGCTCGTGGGAACCGCTGTCATCACCCTCGGCACGTTTTTAATGATCGAGAAGAAGCAGTCTGCCGGACCCGAGCGGCAGCAAGACCGGACCTGGCTCGCTTACACCCTCGGCGCCGCCGTGTTCGCGGCGCTCACGTCCATCCTTGCCAAGGTTGGCATCGAAGGCGTCGAGTCAAACCTGGCCACGGCAATCCGCACCTGCGTGGTACTGGTTATGGCATGGGCGATCGTGGCAGCCAAGGGAAAACTGGATCAGGTCGCGCACGCTGACCGGCGCGAACTCACATTTCTCGCAACATCGGGCATCGCGACCGGAGCATCGTGGCTGCTCTATTACTACGCCATCGCCACAGGCCAGGTGAGCGTCGTGGTGCAGATCGACAAACTATCGATTGTCGTATCAGTACTATTTGCGCGCCTGACATTCAACGAAAAACTCTCACGACGCAGCGTCATCGGTCTCGCCCTCATCGTACTGGGCACCGCCGCGCTCGCAGTTTGGAAGTAGCGCCGATTCCGAGCGAGATCTAGGCGCTCGCAAATCCATGACACAGCGCCACACCGGGCCTAGGGTGCTTGTATCGACCGTGCGCCACCGTGCTACTTGCGCAGCGACTTGGGCAGCGGAATGCCGGCGGCGATGACGGCGGCGATGATCATACAGACGATGCCTTTGAGCGGGAAGCACATGAGCAACAAGCCCACGACCATAACGGGTTGGCGCATGACGGCGCCCATCGTCGATGCCGTGCAGACGGCGACGCAAAAGACCGGATCTGCGCCGGTGAGGATGGCCAGGCCATAGCCCAGGCTTACGCCCGAGAAGATAACCGGGAAGAAGTGGCCGCCGCGCCAACCAAGGTTGATGAGGGCGGGGGTCAGCATGGCCTTGACAAGACCGGTCGCGATAAGCACGCCGGCGGGAATGGTCAGATAGGTTTCCATGAGCACGTCGGCCTGGGTCTCGCCGGCAAACATGGTGTAGGGCAGGACCGTGCCGCAGATGGCGAGCGCCAGACCGGCCAGCATGGCCTTGACGACAGGGCGCTCCCCTATTGCATGGGACAGTGCCTCGCTTGCGTGCTCGGAGACAAAGTACAGCCAGCCGCAGATTGTTCCGATCAACGACAGAGGGACGAGCCAGGTAAGCTCTAGATTGCCCACCTCGGCGGACTCGAACCTGGGCATGCCCATGCCGCCGCCCACAAGCTGGCCAAGCAGCAGGTAAGTGCCCAGACCGCCGGCAATCGCAATACCGTAGACCACCGTCTTTTGCGCCTTGGGCAGCTTGATGGTGATCTCGCCGGACGCGGACTCATCGTCGGCGTCTTCGCCCTGGTCGTCGGCGCTACCGGCAAGCGGTGCCACAAAACCAAAGACGGGCGCGGTAAAGAGCGCCGTCAGCGCGGCCTGGGTGCCCAGCAGCGTGAGCTCCCTAAACTCGGCGCCAAAGCGACGCATGCGGTCGCCGACCCAGCTGCACAGACCAGCGATAACGCCGGTCAGGCCGGCCTCCGGTCCAATGCTTCCGCCAAACAGCAGCGGCAGCAATGCCGCGAGCGAAAGCTTGCCCAGGTTGTCGTACGGGTAGCGCCCGTCTTGCTTAACCTTAGCCATCACCTGGTTGAGGTCATCGGTCTTGGTGCCTGTCATCTTTTCGTACAGACCGATTAACAGACCGCCCAGCAGGCAGACAAAAAACGGGTACGGCAAAAAGCCAAACGGGCCGCTGGCAAGCTCGGGCGAAGAGACGCCCAGCGCGTGCGGAATCTCGGTCCATAGATAGTCGATACCGTGCTCCATCGCAAAAAAGAACAGCCAGACCGCGGCACCTGCGAACGCACCGGTCACGGCAACGCTAACTAAAAAGAGCGCGCGGTTTGTGGGTTTGGCAAGGTTATCCATCGGGTCCTCCCGCGGTCAAAGTCGACATAGATACGTTTTATTGTAGAGCGAGTGTGGCCCAGACAAGCTAACCATCTGCGCTGCAAACGGCACCATTGGGAGCCATAGTGGGGCAGGCTCAAGACTTATCCGTTGACAATCGAGGCAATCTCGCGCAAGTCGTCGGCAAAGTAGATGCCGTGCTGGCGCCTCGGGCTCGA
Organism: uncultured Collinsella sp.; assembly: GCA_902495265.1. Taxonomy (GTDB): domain Bacteria; phylum Actinomycetota; class Coriobacteriia; order Coriobacteriales; family Coriobacteriaceae; genus Collinsella. The sequence goes on from CABUWR010000129.1 coordinate 3,777, forward strand.
AAGTCCTTTATCAATCATGTGCCCGAGCAGCGCCTTGAGGTCGTTGTAGTAACCGTCCAGGTTATACAGGATGCACGGAGCACTCAGGTGTCCCAACGACACCGCGGACATGACCTCGGCAATCTCCTCGAGCGTGCCCGTCCCACCGGGAAAGGCGATGAACGCATCGCCGAGCTCAATCATCTTGGCCTTGCGCTCCGCCATATCGCTCGTCACGATGAGGTCATCGATACCGTCATGTTGAAACTCTGCCTCGATAAAAAAGCTCGGCTCAACACCCGTCACGTGTCCACCCGCCTCGAGTACGCTATCGGCGAGCGCACCCATCAGGCCCGACTTGGAGCCGCCGTATACCAGCGCGTGGCCGTTGGAGCCAATCCACGTGCCGAGCTCTCGCACTGCAGGCAGAAACACCGGGTCATTGCCAGCGTTGGCGCCCAGATACACGGTGATGTTCATATTTGCCCCCCTGTTGTGGCGCACGACGTTCGTCTTAGCGCTGGCGTCGACGATACTCGCGCACGCGACGCGAAAGATCGGCAAGCTCGTCGCGATCGAGCTCTTCCAAATGCTCCAGATCATCCATAAAGCGTGCCATGGTGTCCTTTTGACGCATCTTGATAAGCGTATTGCAGTAGTTCACCGCCACGCCCGTGAGCATGGCGATGTAGAAGATGCTGATGACGCTCAGAATGACGGTAATGGCGCGGGCAACCGGTGTCTCGGCCGGAATGTCGCCAAAGCCGATCGTTGAGACCGTCTCA
>CABUWR010000130.1 GCA_902495265.1 uncultured Collinsella sp.
CGATCGAGGAGCTCCGTGACGGCCTGGAGGCCCACGATCTGCTCTACATCCTCGAGAACAACGACGACGTTGCCGACGAGGAAGACCTCTCGCAGCTGCTGCAGATGGTCTTTAGCCCCGACGGTCCGGACGACATCCTGTTGGGCACCTCCGCCACGCCGACGCATCACGCCGACGCCGACGAGGAGCTCCTGGGCGCCCCGATCGACGACGAGAAGGCTCCCGCCAACGGTGCCATCAACGAGGACATGGCTTCCCTCGACGAGCTGCTCAACCAGCTCGTGGACACCGACGACGCCGAAGAGGCCAAGGACAACGACGAGGAGTAACTAGTTCCGCCGTTCTAACGAACGGCGGCGACCTCGGTCGCTGCGCGGCCCCCCAGAGCTACAATCTGTCATTCAAAAGGCAGGGCATGACCAAAAGGTCAATGCCCTGCCTTTTTCATGCCACCTTGTACGCTCTGGGGGCCGCTCGCTTGCGTATGCTCAACCTGTTGCGTTCCGTTGATCCCTTGGGGACCTGCCAAAAAGGGACAGGTTTATTTTGGTAGGTTTTTCCTGCTTGAATTTGAAACATTTCGCCCGACAAGAGCGTATTTAAGGTGAGGGCCTCACCAAGAATTATTAACGTCACCGGGAGGTGATTATGGAAGAACAAGCATTTAGACAGGCGGTCGAAGACCACCGGGATGTCGTGTTTCGGATCGCGTTGACGTACCTGCGTGATCGCGCCGACGCCGACGATGTCGCTCAAGACGTCTTTCTGAAGTTACTCAAAAGCGATGCGCAATTTGAAAGCTGGGAACATCTTCGTCGATGGCTTATCCGGGTCACGATCAATGAATGCAAATCTCTCTTTCGAAAGCCATGGAGGCGTGTGGAGGATATTGAGAACCTGGCCGAGTCGCTTTCGACAGCGCAGGATGAGACCAAGGCCGTCCTGTCAGATGTCATGCGGCTTCCGGAACGATTCCGTATCCCCATCGTGCTCTATTACTATCTGGGCTTTTCGACCTCAGAGATTGCCGAGTTGTTGCATGTACCAGCCGCGACCGTTCGAACGCGTTTAGCTCGTGGTCGATCGAAGCTCAAATTCATCCTAGAGGAGGGCGACCGTGAAATCCAATCAAATCAAGCAGGCCTTCGAGTCCATCCAAGCCGATAGCAATCTTGCAGATCGCGTCCTTAATACCGCTGCGGGTGAGCCGCTTCATCGAAAGGGCCACGCGAAGCCTCTCTATGTTGCCGTAATCGGATGTCTTGTCGGAGTGTTGGCGACCGGAGGGGTCGCCTACGCAGTTATCAATTCCAGCTATTTTGCCTCAGCCTGGGGAAACCACGGCAACGGGGATTCCATTACCTGGACCAACGGCGGTTCATCGGGGACTAAATATACCTACACCAGAGAGTTTGGTGACGGGATCGCGCCCCAAAGCCTGGAGGGCGCAGTTCAGGAGGTTAATCTGTCCGTCGAGGGTAACGGCTATACGCTTGATATCCATGAGATGGCTATTGACCAAAACGGCTGCGGAGCCGTGACGTTTACGTTGTCCAATTCAAATGGCGTTAACTACTACAAGCCGGCAGCAGAGACAGGCGAACTTGTTCTCTATGGTGAAGAAGAACAAGGCATCGGCACGCCCAGCATGAACTTCGGCGAGGAATGGGCTGACACACGCTGCACAATTGATAAGGACACATCAAGCGACACGGTCATTAATGGCACGATGTACTTTGCCTCGTGGGATCGTGAGCGAGATTTGGGACATACGGTCACCTGGAATATCTGCTGGACTGAGGGCGAAGGCGAGGACGCGAAGCTGTTCGAGGCATCGACGCCCGAGTTTAGCGTTGGAGCGTACGTCGATACAAAGGAACTCCGCTCCGATGACTCGCCTCTCGAGATCAGCCCGTTTTCCATCCAGACGCACATCGATGATCTGGGCTATGAAGCAGTTGATCATAAACTGACCGTCAGCTACAAGGATGGATCGGAGCAGATTATCGAAGATGACGACGCAGGGGCGTACAATTTCTATGTTTCGATGGCACGCAATAGCGGAGAGAACATTTGGGTGCCAACGAAGTTGATTGATGTCGACCAAGTGGTTTCAGTAACGCTCGAAGGCACACGCTGCACTTCAACAGGGGGCGCCGAAACGTCGGAACCCTTTACCATCGTCTATTCGTAAGATTTGGGGCCGCTTCCTACTAGGGGAAGCGGCCTTCTTTGCGGTAAATGGGCGGTTAGACCGCACGATATTCGCCTGCATTTCTGAAGTATGCGGCAAAATCTTGATGGGTCGACCACACCGTATATGCTCAAGCGTTCTACCTGCGGGTTTGTTATCGCAAAATCCCTGTGTGCTCGGTAAGTTCATAATTTGCCGCATACTTCCGAAAACACCGTCAATCTACAGTGCTAGTGAGGTCGGATCACCGCTGGAGCGCGACGTTTCCCCAGATAAAACCGACCAAAATAAACCTGTCCCTTTTTGGCAGGTAGCGTTGTCCTGACGAGTACGTCGGATTCCCGGGCCGGGCGGCACAGGGGTTAAGTTTGTCGCGAGTTCCGCACGAGCCGGAGGCCACTTAATGTGGCCTCCGTGCGAGCCAGGACTGTAGAGCAGCAAACTTAACCCCTGTGCCGCCCGGCCCGGGAATCCGCCCCCGCGCACAGGAGGAGATTCCTTTTGTGTAGGCTTTGCGGAAATGTGCTCATTTTGGGATACGCCCGGCGGCGTGGTCTGTTGACGGCACAGCTAACGCCACGTATCCTATCGAACTGCGTGTTTCGTAGGGGGATGCTGACCCCTCGATTCAAGCCGTTGCACTTTACAGAAAGCTGGAATCATTCGAGAAGGAGTACGCTTTGCCTACTATTAACCAGCTGGTTCGCCAGGGCCGTCGTTCCGTGCCCAAGAAGTCCAAGAACGCTGCTCTGCAGCACAACTCCCAGAAGCGCGGCGTGTGCACCCGCGTCTTCACCACGAGCCCCAAGAAGCCGAACTCGGCTCTTCGTAAGGTTGCCCGTGTTCGCCTCGTCAACGGCATCGAAGTTACTGCTTACATCCCGGGTGAGGGCCACAACCTGCAGGAGCACTCCATCGTGCTCGTCCGCGGCGGTCGTGTCCGTGACCTCCCTGGTGTCCGTTATCACGTCATCCGTGGCGCCTACGACGCTGCTCCGGTCCAGAACCGTATGCAGGCCCGTTCCAAGTACGGTGCTAAGCGCCCCAAGGCCAAATAAGCCAGATAACGTTTTGATACTTTCGCCGTGTGCCGCCTAAGCGCCGCACGGTAGACACTTAAGGAGATTTCACATGCCGCGTCGTGCAGCAGCTAATCGTCGTGAGGTTCAGCCTGACGCCGTTTACAACAACCGCCTGGTGACTCAGCTCATCAACAAGGTCCTTCTTGACGGCAAGAAGGCCACCGCTGAGCGCATCGTTTACACCGCTTTCGAGATCGTTGCCGAGAAGTCCGAGGGTGGCGACGCTCTCGCTACCTTCAAGAAGGCTATGGACAACGTCAAGCCCACGCTCGAGGTCAAGCCCAAGCGTGTCGGTGGCGCTACCTATCAGGTCCCGATGGAGGTCAACTCCCGTCGTTCCACCGCTCTGGGTATCCGCTGGATCGTCAACTTCTCCCGCGCTCGCAAGGAGAAGACCATGGCCGAGCGTCTCGCCAACGAGATCCTCGACGCTTCCAACGGCCTGGGCGCTTCCGTCAAGAAGCGTGAGGACGTCTTCAAGATGGCCGAGGCCAACCGCGCGTTCTCTCACTATCGTTGGTAAGTTAAGGTAAGGAACTAACATGGCTAAGCCTAAGTACAAGCTTTCCGATACCCGTAACATCGGCATCATGGCCCACATCGATGCCGGTAAGACCACCACGACCGAGCGTATTCTTTACTACACCGGTAAGACCCACAAGATCGGTGAGGTCCATGAGGGCGCTGCCACCATGGACTGGATGGTTCAGGAGCAGGAGCGCGGTGTAACCATTACCTCCGCTGCTACCACGTGCTTCTGGAAGAAGGACGGTACCGACTACCGCATCCAGATCATCGACACCCCGGGCCACGTTGACTTCACCGCCGAGGTCGAGCGCTGCCTGCGCGTCCTCGATGGCGCTGTCGCCGTCTTCGACGCCGTTGCCGGCGTTCAGCCCCAGTCTGAGACCGTTTGGCGTCAGGCTTCTACCTTCAACGTCCCCCGCATCGCCTTCATCAACAAGTATGACCGCGTGGGCGCTGACTTCTTCAACGCTATCGAGACCATGAAGGATCGTCTCGACGCCAACGCCGTGGCCGCTCAGGTCCCGATGGGCGCCGAGGACAACTTCTGGGGCGTCATCGACCTGGTCACCATGACCGCGTGGGACTTCAAGGCCGACGACAAGGGCATGACCTACCCCGAGGCCATGGACGCCATCCCGGCCGAGTTCGCCGAAGAGGCCGAGCTGCGCCACCAGGAGCTGGTGGAAGCCGCCGCCGACTGCGACGACGCTCTCATGGAGAA
>CABUWR010000131.1 GCA_902495265.1 uncultured Collinsella sp.
CCAACGGCGTGATCGAGAAGATCGTCGCCATGGCCACCCGCGAGGTGCCGCACGTCCTGGGCATGAAGGGCAACCTCATGCACTTTGTGCAGGAGCAGTTTGGTGCCGAGAACCTGACCAAGGGCGTGACGGTCGAGGTCACCGATGACAACCGCGTGGTCGTCAACATCTCGGTCATCATCGAGTACGGCGCCTATGCGCCTGCGATCTTTGACGACGTTAAGGCGCGCGTCACCGAGCGTCTGGCCGCGATGACCGGCCTTGAGGTGGCAGGCGTCAACCTGCGCATCGAGGATGTCATCACCCCCGAGGAGTACGAGCACCGCACCAGCCAGCACGAGTAACCTACCAAATAGGGACAGGTTTGTTTCGATAGGTTTTACCTGCGAAAACGCTAAACGGTCGACCGCGCAAGCAAAAGTGCGGTCGACCGTTTTCTATATGCCCCCGATGCAGGCATACCGCTCGTCTAACTAAGGGTTGCAATCTTCGCGTTCCGCGTTACCCTAATGGGCGCATTGTTTCCAAATTGTTAACGAAGGGTTGCCGTAATGGCCGACGAACACGAGACCGAAAGCAAGGCATGGGCGATTGAAGCCGCTGCGGCAGAGGCGGCGTCGCGTGCCGCCGAGGAGATGCATCGTCCTCCGGTGGTGCCGATGGAGCGCGTTGTCGGTCGCGAGGATATCGAACGTGGCGAGCGCGCCGGCCGCAAGCGCAGCCAGGAGCCAGGCTTTCCGCGCTTTTTTGCCGAGCTCAATCTGGGCCTGGTCCTCACGGCGTTCGCCATCGTGGCCTTTAAAACCCCCAATCACTTTGCCTTCGGCGGCACCTCGGGCGTGTCGGTCATTCTTTCCACGCTGTTCCCGACTCTGCCCGTCGGCGTCTTTATGTGGATTATCAACGCGGTCCTGGTCATCCTGGGTTTTATCTTTTTGGAGCGCAAGGCAATCCTTTGGAGCGTCTTTGCCTCGTTTGCGCTTTCGGCCTACGTCTCGCTGTTTGAGCTCTTCATTCCGACGGATGTTTCGATGACGGGCGATATGTGGCTCGACCTGTGTTTTGCCGTCATCTTGCCGGCGCTGGGCAGTGCCATTGTCTTTGACATTGGCGCCTCCACGGGTGGTACCGACATTCTTGCCATGATCCTCAAGCGCCGCACGACGCTCGAGATCGGCCGTGCACTGTTGCTGGTCGATATCGGCATCGTGACCATCGCGGCTTTCCTGTATGGCCCGCGCGTCGGCCTGTACTGCGTGCTCGGTCTGTTTGCCAAGACGCTCGTGGTCGACAAGGCTATCGAGAGCATTCACCTTCGTAAGGTCTGCACGATCATTTGCTCCGAGCCCCTTAAGGTCGAGGAGTTTATCGTCAAGCATCTCAACCGCACGGCAACGATCAGCCGTGGCTACGGTGCCTTCTCGGGCAAGTGCGTCACGGTGATTATGAGCGTGCTGAGCCGTCGCGAGGCAGTACAACTGCGCCGCTATACCCGCGAGATTGACCCTGGCGCCTTCATCACCATCGTCGATAGCTCCGAAATCGTCGGCAAGGGCTTCCGCGGCACGAACTAGCCCGGGCGTACCCTTCGAATCATTGAATAAAGCCACCTGCGTTGCAAATCGGTCATCTTGGGGTATTTGTCCCCACATTGGGCGATAATGATGCCAAAGACATCGTTTGCGATCCAGGTGATTCGCTCTAGATACGAAGGGATGATTTCGATGTTCTGTTCGCAGTGTGGCGCCCCCATGGGCGATAACGACAAGTTCTGCGGCGTGTGCGGTGCCCCTAATACCGAGGTTAAGGCCGCCGGTCCCGCTCCGCAAGCTCAACCTCAGCCGCAGGGTCAGCCGTTTGCCCAGCCGCAGCCGCAGCCGTTCGTTGCGCCCCAGCCGGCTATGAACGCGCCCAAGGGTTGCATGGCTCAGGCCTTCAACGACATGCTTAAGGTTCCCGGCGCCTTGGTTCGCGTATGCCAAATCGCCTTTTTGCCGGCGCTGATCTGTGTTGTCTCGGTGCTGGTGCTGTTTATCCCCGTTATCGGCGGTATCGCAGCGGCCATTGGCTTTTTGCTCGCGTACGTGGCAAGCGTGTGCGGCGCGGGCTTTGCCATCGAGTGGGGTCGTGACCTGTCGCTCAAGGATGATAACGGCATGGAGCGTCCGCTGCTGCGCTCGACCTCGTTTGGATTGGGCATTTTCTCGTCTGTCATTACCGGTGTGCTCGAGTTCGTGGCCATTATTCCGGTGATTGGCGTGGTGTTCTCGGCTATCGAGAGCGTCGTGATCGGTGCCGTCGGTTCATATTATTTCAATGGTTGGAGCGGTCTTGAGGGTGCCCTCATCGGTTCGATGGGGCTGCTTGTCTTTGCCATGATCGTGTCGGTGGTACTGGGCATCTTCTTTAAGATGTTTGGTGATGCCGCCGTGATGCACTTTGCCGTCGCGGGGCGCGTGGAAAGCGCGTTTTCGCTCGAGAAGGTCTGGAAGTCTTATAAGGCCAACCTGGGCAAGCTATTCTGCGCCTCGATTCTTCCCGAGTTTTTGACGGGCATCGTGTCGCACATCATCACGTGGATCTTCACCGCCATCTTTGGCGCCATTGCTACGTTTGGTATGTATAGCTATTACTATCGCCCCACGGGTCTTGAGGCAATCATCGAGGGCGGCGGCATTACGCTCATCCTGTTCTTGATGATCGTTGCCTTTGTCACGGTGTTCCTGACTGTGTTTGGCAAGATGCTCAAGTATCGCGCCGTTGGCTACTGGGCCGCGCGCTATGCCAGCGAGTGGGCCGATGAGGATGCCGACGATGTTCTGACGTTTGTGCTTCCGGGTGAGAAGAATCCTGCTCCTGCGGGATTCAATCCCACGGCCGCCACTGGTGCAGCCCCTGCACCGGCACCCGCACCTGCCCCTGCTCCGGCACCCGCGCCCGCGCCAGCACCTGCCCCTGCTCCGGCACCCGCGCCCGCACCTGCCCCTGCACCCGCGCCCGCACCTGCCCCGGCACCTGCCCCGGCGCCCGAGGCGACGCCTGCGGAGCCCGATTGGGATGCCCTTGCCACGCCGGCGGATGAGCCGGGCGATAATCCTGCTGCCGAAAACAATCAAACCGAATAGTCGGTCGAGGCGCCCTGGGCAACTGAGCCCGGGGCGCCTTTTTCTACTGCGAAAGCAAGAAAATGCCTGGGAAAACGGTTGCAGTAAAATTTCTCGGAAATTGGCCAATGTTGCGCAACAACGTCGCGGCTATTGTTGAGAACATAGACGTGTAAGGTTTGAAGGCGTGCAACGCCTTAGGAAAAGGAGAAGCTTATGTTCTGTCCCACTTGTGGTTCTCCCATTTCGGATGATGCCAAATTCTGCCCCGTCTGCGGTTCTGCCGTCGGTGCCGCTTCCGCTGCTCCTGCTCCGCAGCCCCAGCCTGCTCCGCAGCCCACGCAGATTCAGCCCGCTCCGGTTCAGGCAGTTCAGCCTGCGCCTCAGCCCCAGCAACAGTACGCCGGGCAGCAGCAGTACGCCGGGCAGCAGCAGTATGCTCAGCAGCCTGCACCTGCCCCGATGGGCTATGCTCCGATTAAGACCGACCGTGGCGTAATCGGCTGGCTCCTGCTTTCCATCGTGACCTGCGGCATCTATTCGTATTACTTCCTCTATTGCCTCGCCCGCGACATCAATGTCATGTGCCAGGACGACGGCGATTCCACACCGGGTCTGGCTGCATTCATCCTGCTGTCGTTCGTGACCTGCGGCTTCTACGCACTCTACTGGTACTACAAGATCGGCAACCGCCTGCAGGCTAATGCTCCTCGCTATGGCCTGATGTTCCAGGAGAACGGTACCACCGTTCTTATGTGGCAGATCGTCGGCGCGCTGCTGTGCTGCCTTGGCCCCATCTTTGCCATGAACATCATCATCAAGAATACCAATGCCATGGCAACGGCTTACAACGTCCGCCTTGGCGCTCGTGCCTAACGATAAGAGCGGCGTGAACAGCTCCCAGGGACGTAAGGGCGCGGCGGAACTCATTCGCCGCGCCCTTTCTTGCATCGGCGCGCTCTTTGTCGCCTGGCTCGCACTCTACCTGCTCGATATCGGCTGCGTGTTTCGCCTGATGACGGGCATTCCCTGTCCGGGATGTGGCATGACGAGGGCCTGGCTGGCAGCACTGCGCTTCGATTTTGCGGCGGCCTTTGCCTACCATCCGCTGTTTTGGGTGGTGCCGATTGCGTTTGTGCTCGCGTTCGTGCGCGAGGAGGTGACGTCGAGCAAGCTAAAGCGCGGCATCGACATTGCGGTTATTGTTCTGTGCGTGCTGGTCGTTGCCGTATGGATCGTGCGCCTTATCAACCCGGCAGACGCGGGCCTGCTCTTTGGTGGTCACGCTCCCGCCGGAGTTCCCACCGATATCATCCACTTCGAAACCCCACGCTGGCTCACCATTCTTCACTCTTACCTGTCGTGACGGAGGACGCGCTAGAAAAGCGGTCGACACATAAGCGGGGGCGAACGTTGAGATA
>CABUWR010000132.1 GCA_902495265.1 uncultured Collinsella sp.
GCCACTTCGATCAGCGACAACGAGGGCTGCTACTTCGTCCCCGCCTTTGCAGGCCTGGGCGCTCCCTGGTGGGATCCGCATGCTCGCGGTATCGTGTGCGGCCTGACCGGTGCCTCGAGTCGCGCGACCATTGTGCGTGCGGCTTGCGAGTCCATGGCCTACCAGAGCTATGACGTGCTGCGCGCCATGGAGCAGGACGTGGGACTTTCGATTGAGCGCCTGTCCGTCGATGGCGGTGCCTCGCGCAACGAGTTCATCATGCAATTCCAGGCCGATCTGCTGGATATCCCCGTGCTGCAGTGCGAGACGGTGGAGACCACGGCGATCGGCGCCGCGTACTTGGCGGGCCTTGCCGTCGGCTATTGGGAGGATTTGGAGGAGCTGGAGCAAAACGCCCAGATCGTCAAAGTCTTCCATCCTCACATGTCCGCCGAGCGCCGTGAGAGCAACCTCGCTGGTTGGCGTGATGCCGTCAAGCGTTCGCTCAACACCGCTCAGTAGGGTTGCGACGAGCTGCTCGATACAACAAACCGTTAAACTTATGCACGGCGCGAGGCAACAACGTCGCCATGCGTCTTGTCAGCAAGGCCATCTTCCGGCCGCAATGAAAGGGGCATCAACCCATGACCGTCACCTACGATACGTCCCGTGTGACCCTTGTCGATCACCCACTCGTCCAGCACAAGCTGTCGATCTTGCGCGACAAGAGCACCGGCACCAACCAGTTCCGCCAGCTCGTGCGCGAGCTCGCACTTTTTGACGGCTACGAGGCCATGCGCGACCTGCCCATGGAAGACGTCGAGGTCGAGACCCCCATCACCACCGCAACGTTTAAGCAGCTCGCCGGCAAAAAGCTTGCCATCGTTCCCATCCTGCGTGCGGGCCTTGGCATGGTCGATGGCATCCTCGACTTGGTACCCTCCGCTCGCGTGGGCCACATCGGTATGGAGCGCGACGAGGTTACCCACGAGCCGCATGAGTATTACTGCAAGATGCCCAAGGATATCGACCAGCGCATCTGCCTGGTTGTCGACCCCATGCTCGCCACGGGCGGTTCGGCCGAGATGGCCATCAGCTACCTGCGCGAGCGCGGTGTTAAGGATATTCGCATGCTGTGTATCGTCGCGGCCCCCGAGGGCCTCAAGTCACTGACCGAAAAGGACCCCGACGTACATATTTATACGTGCGCCATCGACGACCATCTCAACGAGGCCGCCTACATCGTTCCCGGCCTGGGCGACGCCGGCGACCGCATCTACGGCACGCTGTAATCTCTGGGGCATACCGGCTAACGTCGAAAATACGAAGAAATGGTGCGCGCGGGCGAGCAAAAGTCGTCCACGCGCACTTCTGTTAACGGACGTTTTGCGCTGAGGGGTTCGAAAAAACGTATTACCGTACCTGCGGCATAAAGAAGGCCTTAAGAAAACGTACAGGTGCGTATTAACCGTTTGTTTTACGGTTGTACTTTAGCGATTGGCTCGTACAATAGTCACCAATGTTTGGCTGGGACTGTGCTGTGAGGCGTTAAAAAGGAAAGCGAGGGAGCCAGTGTTTCAGATAGCCGATCTGCTCGCTATCGTTGCAGGCGCCATCGCGGGCGCAATTGCCTTCCTTCCCTTTGTCTTTACGCTCAAGCCGGTTCTTGACGATAAGCAGAATGCGGACATGCTCAAGGGTATGGTGAGTCTGGCGGTCTCGGCAGTCGCCCTGCTCGTCTTTACCTTGGTTGTGTTTGCGTTGTTCGGAGAGGCATTTCGCATGTTCCTCCTGGGCGAGGCGATCGGCTTCGTGGCCTTTATGGCCGCCTGCACGGTTCGCGTCGCCAAGGCGCTGCGAGATCCTCATGAGGTCGAAAGGTAAGTCGTGGAAATTTTTGAAAAGCTGCCTGATGAGATTAATCATCTGGTCAGCGAGTTCAGCTCCACCCCTGTCGTGGGCGATCTGAGCTGCGGCATCACGCAGTACTCGTTTTGGCTGATCGTCTCCACGATCGTGCTCCTGATCGTCCTGGCCGTGTTCAAGAAGAAGCAGACCCTGGTTCCCAAGGGCTTCTTCGTCAACGGTTTCGAGTACATCATCGAGTACGTCGAGAACGATATCGGCAAGGGCGTCGTGGGTGAGAACTGGAAGAAGCACTTCCCGTTCCTGTGCTCGCTTTTCCTGTTCATCCTGATCAATAACATGATCGGCCTGATCCCGGGAATGAAGCCCGGCACCGGCGCAATCGGCTCCACCGCCGCGCTCGCCATCTTCGCCTTCGTGTACTTCATCTACTACGGATGCAAGGCTCACGGCGTGATCGGCTACATCAAGAGCCTCGCCCCGCAGGGCGTGAGCTTCCCGATGAACGTGCTTGTGTGGGTCGTCGAGCTTTTCTCGACCTTCCTGCGCCTCATCACGCTCGCCGTCCGTCTGTTCTGCAACATGTTCGCAGGACACGTGGTCATGGGCTCGTTCGCCATCATGGCGAGCATGTTCATGCAGCCGCTGCTTCAGCAGGTTTCCGCGGCCCACGCCGTCGGCGCCCTGCCTTCGCTGGCCTGGCTTGCCATCCTCATCCTGATCTATGCGATCGAGCTTGTGGTCGGCGCCATCCAGGCTTACGTCTTCACGGTCCTTACCGCCGTGTATGTCTCCGAGGCAGAGGAGGTCGCGGAGGAGGAGTAATCTTCCGTTCGCGCCTTAAAGGTAAGGCAATTCGTTAAACCGCCGGTGCCCGTACCCATGGAGCTCGGCAGTTATAAAAAGGTTATCCTGCGTGAAATAAGACACGCACGACAAAGGAGGAATCGTGGGAGTTATCGGTTACGGTCTCGGTGTTATCGGCGCTGGTCTTGCTATCGGCCTGTCTGCTCTGGGTGCTACGGGTGCTATGGCCCGTCAGCCTGAGGTCCAGGGCCGCGTGTTCACCGTCTTCATCATGGGCTCCGCCTTCGGCGAGGCTCTGGCTCTGATCGGCTTCGTTGTCGCGCTGATCGTTAAATAGCACGGAGCGTCAAGTATGAATCTTTCATCCCAGAAGAGCGCGATCGCACTCTCCGCGTCCGCGGCCGCGCTGCTCATGCCGGTTTCCGCGTTCGCCGAGGACGGCGCCGCCGGTGCGGACATCCTCATCCCTAAGATGGCGGAGTTCATCCCGGCGCTTATCGCCTTCCTGATCATCTGGATCGTGCTGGCCAAGGTTGCCCTGCCGGGCATCATGAAAACCATGGAGGAGCGCGGCAAGAAGATCGAGGAGAGCCTCGACGAGGCCGAGAAGACCAAGCAGGAGGCCATCGCCAAGCGCGCTGAGTCCGACTCGATCGTCACCGACGCCCGTCGTCAGGCTGCCGACATCGTTCTCGAGGCCCGTAAGGACGCCGAGTCCGAGCGCGCCCGTATCATCGAGGCTGCTCACAAGGAGGCCGAGGAGATCATCGCCAAGGCCCATACGACCGTCGAGGACGAGCGCAAGTCCATCTACGCCGGTGCCGCGAGCTCCATCGCCGACCTGTCCGTTGCCGTCGCCACCAAGATCGTGGGCGAGGCACTCGAGGACGAGTCCGAGCAGAAGAAGCTCATCGAGCGCTACATCCAGGAAGCAGGTAGCCTGAATGCCGACTAGCCGCTATCAGGACAAGGTACTCGAGACCTACGCGCGCTCCCTTTTGGAAGCCGCCAAGGCTGAGAACCATGTGTTCGAGGACCTCGAGATGATCGAGCGTCTGGCTAGCGCCAGCCCCGAGATCATCGCCGTGCTCGACACCATGTCCAAGCGCGACCAGCTCGACCTTCTTCCCAAGGTGGCAGCTGCCTTTAAGTATGTTGCCGAGGAAGACGAGGATGTAGTGGGCGTGACCGTCACCACGGCGATCCCGCTCGACGACGAGCTGCGTCAAACCATCACTAAGAAATGCGAGCAGGACTTCGGCCGCAAGGTATTCCTTATCGAGCAGGTCGACCCGTCTATCGTGGGCGGCCTGGTGCTCGAGGCCCGCGGCGAGCGTCGTGACATTTCCGTCAAGACGCAGCTGCGCATCGCGCAGGAGACCCTCGCAAACTCTGCTAATTCGTACGGAGGTGAAGCCTAATGTCCGAAACCCTCAATGCCCAGGATATCGCCAAGAAACTGCAGGAGCAGCTCACGAGCCTCTCCGCGACGGTCGATACGCATGAGGTTTCAACGGTCGACGAGGTAGGCGACGGCATCGCGCGCGTCTCCGGCCTCAAGAGCGCCATGGCAGGCGAGCTTCTGGAGTTCAAGAGCTCCGATACCGGTGAGACCGTCTTCGGCCTTGCCCAGAACCTTGACCGTGACGAGGTCGGCGCCGTTCTGTTCGGTGCCGTCGACTCCATCAAGGAAGGCGACGAGTGCCGCACCACTGGCCGCATTATGGATATCCCCGTGAGCCGTGCCATGCTCGGCCGCGTCGTCAATCCGCTCGGCCAGCCCATCGACGGCCTGGGCGACATCGTCGCCACGCACCGTCGCCCCATCGAGTTCAAGGC
>CABUWR010000133.1 GCA_902495265.1 uncultured Collinsella sp.
ACATGGGAAAACAATCCATCGACGTGGCCGCTCGGTCATAAGGCAGCGATCGGATGATGGTAAAGCGTGGGCCGCAGTTAGTGCAGTTGATAAAGGGGTAGTGATAGCGTCGGTCGGCGGGATCGAACAACTCGCGCAGGCAATCGTCACAGGTGGCGATATCGGGCGAGACGAGCGTCGTGTGTGCGGTCTGGTCCTGCGACGCCACAATGTGAAAGCCCTGCTCATCGGCAGCGCTCCAGCCGCCAGGCTCCAAATCCGCAATATCGACTCGCTCTACGCGGGCTGCCGCAGGCGCATGCTCAGAAAGCGCGGCAACAAAAGCATCGAGCGCATCGGCCGGAGCGTGCGCCTCGATATGCACGCCGTCGCCCGCATTGAGCACCCATCCGCAAATGCCATGCGCAATGGCCTCGCGATACACAAACGGCCGCATGCCAACGCCCTGCACAATGCCCGTCACATGAATATGCACATGCCGCATGCGACACCCCTCATCAAAACCGACCAAAAAAGGACAGGTTTTTTTTGGTAGGTAAAACTTCTAAACCTGCCAAAACAAACCTGTCCCTTTTTGGCAGGTGCGCTGCGGGAAATCCCGCTACAGCCCCAGGCTCTGCTTGGTGGCGGCGCACGTGAGCTCGCCGTGCTTAACGCCGCGCAGGCCCAGCAGGCGGTCGGCTAGTTCGTAGACGCGCTCGCCACGACCCTTGAGCGCCAGGATTTCCAGACAGTTGTGGTGATCCAGATGCACGTGCATCGTCGATACGATCTCGTCGGTGTAGTCGTGCTGCACCTCGTCCAGGCGGCGCGTCAGATCGCCGGTGTGATGGTCGTAGATCATGGTGAGCGACCCGATAACGTGCTCATCGGGCGTGCGCATCTGCTCTTTGGCAATCGAGGCGCGAATCAAATCGCGCACTGCCTCGGAGCGGTTGGCCACGTCGCCGCGGCGTGCGATCTGTTCGTCAAAACGGCGCAGCAGGTCGTCGGGTGCGGTAACCGAAAAACGGACCAGCTCGGAGCCGGAACCACTACAGTGGCAGCCCGCGTCACCGTCCGCCCCGTGCGGATGCTCGTGCTCGTACCCGCAGCCGTGCTCGTGTTCGGCCACCTTACACCAGCTTCACGGAGCCGACGGAGTTGTGGTCGGCCTCGATGGCTTCCTCGTAGCCCTCGAGCGCGTCATGCGCCTCGTGCAGCGCGGCCATGGCGGCCTCGAGCTTGGCGCCGATGCGCTCCATGTCAAAATTCTCGGTCGCATGCAGCAACTGATGGCTCCACTCATGAGCGAGCTCGATGGTGTCGTCGACCTGTTTGACGCTCATGGCAAGCTGGCTCATGTTCATTCCAACATCATGCATGGGAAATCTCCTTTTGTATGGGGCAGTTCAGTGGTTCAGATTTTACTACGCCCGCTCTGCGCACAGCTGCATAAGAAAACGGGTACGAGTCTGTGCGACCCGCACCCGTTCACTGGGGGCTGTTTGTGACTACCATACTATCCGTGGTTGCACTCGGTGCATCCAGAAGTCCGGCGAGCGGTGCAAAAGCGCTCATAGACGGCGGGTAAGTAACAAGCGTATTACAGATGCTTTTCCAGCAGCGCCTGCAGCCTCGCCTTGGGCAGAGCGCCAACTGAGCGGTCAATCTCCTCGCCGTTCTTAAACACAATCAGCGTGGGAATGCTCATGACGCCATACTTCATGGCCAGGTCCTGGTTGTCGTCGACGTTGCATTTGGCAACGGCAAGCTTGCCCGCCAGCTCATCGGCAACCTCGTCAACGATGGGCGAGAGGGATCGACAGGGCCCGCACCACGGTGCCCAAAAATCGACCAGCACGGGCAGGCTGTCGTTAACGATGGAATCGAAGTTCTCGGGGGTAATCTGATTAATGTCAGCCATGGTGACCTCCATAATGCGACGCGGCTTGGCCGCGTAAAACTCAGTACGACCGTGCTTATACCCAGCCGCCCGCAAAGCAACCACTCGCGGGTAGCTCTTTTATATAATGGTGGGCACGCAAACGATTGGAGAGCGCATGTCCACGTCACAAAGCCAGAAAAAAGAAGCCATCGCCCAGGCGGCCGAGCAGGAGCTCACATCGCTTGCGGTTCGTGGCGTGCGTATCGCGGGCAACGCGTGCTCGCCGATCGTGCTGGTCAAAGGCGATTTGGACGAGGCCGAGCGTTCGGGTGGCGAGCTTGCCGCCGGCCCGGATGGCGCGGCGTTGCGCAAGGCGCTTGGGGCCATCGGCTACGCGCCCGAGGATTTTTGCGTGCTGTCAAGCGTCGCCGGCGTGGGTGACGGAGCGGTCACGGTGGGCGAGACTCTGCCGTGCGAGCTGTTCCGCGAGGCGCTCGAGGCCTTGGACCCCGAGGCGGTCCTGCTGCTGGACGATCGCGCGGCTGACGCCATGCGCGAGACCTACGCCGATATGCTCGTGGCGATCGATGACTTCGACACCGCCATGCTCAAGCCCGGCCTGGTCGCCCATGTGCAGGGCCGCCGCGTGCTCGCGCTCGATGGCTTTGAGGCGGCGCTGACCGACAAAGCGGCCAAGCAGCGCATGTGGGCCTACATCAAGCAGCTGACCCCGGCGGCCGCTCCGCTGTAGCGGATTGGCGCCGGTGAGCGATTGCCTGGCGGGCAAGACACGCCGCGAGATCGGCGCCGCACTTCTACATCACAGCGCGCAGCTCAAACCGATCGCCGTTAATGCGGAACTGACAGTTGCCGTTCATGCGCTCCACGGCAAGTTTGATGCTCTTGGTGCCAAAGCCGTGGCCCGCATGCCGGGTCACGGGCATGCCGTCGACCATGCGCGGCGCGCGGTCAAACGTGTTGGAAACTAACAGCAGCAGCTGGCCGTCCTCTAATCGCAGGTCAAAGTCGACGAATCGCTTTCCCTGGGGCGCGGCGCTCGCGGCGGTGATAGCGTTTTCCAAGGCATTTGAGAGCACGCTAAACAGGTCGGCGTCACCTACGTGGATGGTTTCGGGTACGGCGGCGCGCAGGTTGGCGGTAATGCCGTTTCTATTGATATCCGAGTTAAATGACGAAAGCGCGATGTTTACGGTCTCGTTGGCGCAGAAGCGGCGTACGGCGGTGCGATCGCCGGCTTCGCAGAGTTCATCGATGCGTTTGAGAGCCTCGTCGGTGTGGCCCTCCTCAATTAAAGCGGCCAGGCCGCGTAGGAAGTGGCGCATATCGTGGCGAAGAATCGACAGCTCGCGCCCAGATTGACGCCAAACCTCGAGCTCTTTGATGGCGGCGCTGTCGCGGGTTTCGAGCATCCAGCGCTCTCGCTCGGCGGTTTCCTTTTCTTCGTATTCGCGCAGGTAAACGGCAAGAAACATAAGATAGAAGGCACAGAGCGCAAATGCCAAAAACTCAACCGTTACCACCGAGCCCGAGTGGAACAGCGTGGTGTAGACGTTGGTGGCATAGTCAAAGACGTAATAGACGAGCGGCAGGATTAAAAGGATGCCCAGCTCGGTGGTGCTTTTAATCGCCAAGCGTGGACCGATGTCGCCGGCCCAATGCAACAGGACGGCAAAGACGGCGAGTGTGGTCGCGATGCGCGCCAGATAGTACGCAATCTGCGAATCGGTTGCGGCAAAGGCGGCGATGCCCATCCAATTGCTGAACTGGCAGCTCAGATAAGCACTCGTAATGCCGAGCGCGGCAAGCAGCGGGCTCAGGCGGTAGCGCGCACACAGGTAGACGATAAGCGGCAGGTGCACGGCAAGTGGATAAACCTGTCGGGCAAATAGTTCGCCGCCAACGACATTGGCGATCGAAAAGGCAGCGCCGGTCACGATGCCGACCAACACCAGTTCAAGCGCATGACGCCGGTTGATCTCGACACCGCACAGCGCCGCCGAGGCAAAGACGCCAAAGAGCAGCGTCGTGGCGTGGTGGATTGCCCAAAGGACCATTTCGACCGAGGAGACCATCAGTGTCTCCCACCCTCAAAGCGCACCGCAAAGTAGGCGTCTTGGAATCCCTGCTTGCAACTGCGCGAAAGCGGGATGCACGCGCCCGAGCGCATGACGATGTCCGTGCGGTCAAAGTGATCGATATTGCGCAGGTTGACCTGGTAGCTGCGGTGGCATTTAAAGAAGACTGCGTTTTGCTCCAAGCGGTCCTCGACGCTGCGGAACGACTCGAGTGCCTCGATATCGCGTCCGTCGCGCAGGTGGAAGACCACGTGCTTGTTGCGCGCCTCGGCATATTCGATGTCGGACAGGCGCAGGGCGTGGTAGCCAAAGGACGTTTTGATTACGAGTTCGTCGGTTGCCGCCGGGCGCACGCTCGAAAGCTCGTCGAGTAGCTGCGCCAGGCGTTCGTAAGTCACAGGCTTGAGCAGATAGTCGAAGGCGCGGACCTCGTAGGACTCCAGTGCAAACTCGGGCGATGAGGTGAGAAACACCAGACGCACGGCGGTATCGGCCTGGCGCAATTC
>CABUWR010000134.1 GCA_902495265.1 uncultured Collinsella sp.
CGGCCCGACTCCTCATCGAGCCCCGCCAGGCCGCCGACCTCGCAATAACGTCCAAGCGACACCGTGGGCGTGTGGCCGCTCACCACGACCGGGCCCTTGCCCTCGGCAGAGAGCAACCCCGTCGGTGCATCCCAATAGCCGTGACGAATCCACAGCAAGTCATCGGATGACTGCACCGCAAGCATCTGCTGCAGTAGCTCACGATCGGCATCCACCGCCCCCGCACCATCGGCACAATCAACCCCATGTTCAAGCAAAAACGCCCGCGCCGCCTCGGTCTGGATGCCGGCATGCACCAGCAGGTACGGACGCTCGTCAGTATCGGCCACCGCGTAGAGCGGCAGCGTCGCCATCCAACGCACGAGCTCCTCGTACGCCTCAAATTCCATATCGTTGAGCTGCTGACGGGTAGTCCAACCGCCGTTGATATCCCAGGTCTCGGCATCGAGCGGATCTTGGCCAATGATGGCGTCGAGCATGATCTGCTCGTGATTGCCCTTGAGCACGCGAGCGTTGGGTAGCGAGCGCACGAGCTTAATAACGCCGACCGGATCGGGCCCGCGATCGATCATGTCGCCCAGCACATACAGCGTATCGTCGGACGCCAGCGAAATCTTGGACAGGGCCTCGTCAAGCGCACGCACGTGCCCGTGAGCATCGGATGTCACATAGATCGCCATGGAACGCCTCTCTTTACATTGCGGCCGAAGCCCGGCGCCGCAACTAAAACTTCAAGTTGAACTTAAACGTTACCCATTGTACTCCGTTGCAATAAAGCTGGAAAGGGTTGCATACCGTCAACGGTCGCCAGCGCACACCCGTCAACCCGCATCGCTCACGCCTCGCCGTATGACCCAGCGCCCCGACCAGCGCCGCTCGCGCCCCCGCCTCGTGTCGAAAATGCGCACGCCCGCAATCCAGACCAATAAACCCACCATCTTTGGGTACAAATAACCGCAGACAACTGACCGTGCCACGCCAACCACCCAGGAGCGGACACCATCCATGAACCAGATCCTTCTCTTTATCGGCCTCGTCATCATTTTGTGCCTGACCATCAAACCCGTCGGCAAAAAGCTCCCCTTCCCCACCCTGCTCATCTTTATCGCGCTGGGCATGCTGCTGGGCGTCAACGGTCCGGCGCACATCGACTTTAGCGACTATGCGCTCACCGAAACCGTCTGCAGCACGGCGCTGCTGTTCATCATGTTCTACGGCGGCTTTAACACCAACATCGACCGTGCCAAACCTGTCGCCGTGCCCGCGGTGCTGCTGAGCACGCTCGGCGTCGTCATCACCGCTGGCATCACTGGCGTGTTCGCGCACTATGTACTGGGCTTCGACTGGATCGGCGGCCTACTGCTGGGCTCGGTCGTAGCATCCACCGACGCGGCCAGCGTCTTTAGCATGCTGCGCGAGCACAGCCTGTCGCTGAGGGGCGGCACCGACTCGCTGCTCGAGGTCGAATCGGGCTCCAACGACCCCGTCGCCTACATGCTCACCGCGGTGCTCGCGACCCTCGCGGCGGGCGGCGACGTTAACATCCCCGTGCTGCTGGCCAAGCAGATCATCCTGGGCGTGGGCCTGGGCCTTGCCATCGGCTGGACATCCAGCCGCCTGATCGAACGCGCGCAGGCAACAGCCGAGGGTGCGCAGACCATCTTCTTGTTCGCCGTGGCCATCGTCGCCTACGCACTGCCGAGCTATCTGGGCGGCAACGGCTTTTTGGCCGTATACCTGGCAGGCATTGTGCTGGGTGCAAGCGACATCACCGGCAAGGTCGAGCTGGCGCACTTCTTCGACACACTCACCGAGATGGCCGAGATGACTATCTTCTTTTTGCTCGGCCTGCTCGTGACGCCCGCCCGCCTGCCGCAAATGCTGCTGCCGGGCCTGGCACTCATGGCGTTTATGCTCTTTGTGAGCCGCCCCATTGCCACTGGCATGCTACTGGCGCCCTTTAAGACGAACCCCCGCCAGGTTGCGCTCGTAGGCTGGGCGGGCCTGCGCGGCGCGGCTTCGGTCGTCTTTAGCCTCTTTGCCGTGGTGACCGGTGTTCCCGGCGGTCACGACCTGTTTGACCTGGTCTTCGTGATTGCCGTGTCGAGCATTGTGGTGCAGGGCTCGCTGCTGCCGGCAGTGGCGAAGAAACTCGACATGATCGACGCGGAAGGCGACGTGCGCCGCACCTTTAACGACTACCGCGACGAGGACGGCATGTCGTTCGTCAAGCTCAAGGTGGGCGCGGGCCATCCGTTTGCCGGACGCTCGCTCGCCGATATTGGCAGTGCGACGAACATGCTCGTGGTCCTGGTGCTGCGCGACGGCGCTCATCCGGTGCTGCCCAACGGCGATACCGTGATCGAGGAAGGCGACCTGTTGGTGATGGCCGCCCCAACGTTCGAAGAGCGTGCCGAGGTTACGCTGCGCGAGGTCACCGTGACTCCCCACGGCCGCCTGGCCGGTCAGCGCCTGCGCGACGTGCCGCAAGGCAAGCACCCCTTTATCGTGGTGATGATCAAGCGCGACGGCCAAACGATCATCCCCGACGGCGACACCCAAGTCCACGCCGGCGACGAAGCCGTCATCGCTACACTGGCATCGTAGCCATACCCACCCACGAGTTGCGGTGAAATAGGGACTGAATAGGCCTCTGAACAGCCATTTCAGTCCCTATTTCACCGCAAGTTATTGAGGGGATGGGTTGAAAAACATTTTAATTGACACCGAAATGAAAAAAGCCGGGGAAAACGTCCCCGGCATTTTTTATGCGAGTCAAGACTAAATACTTCTCGGGAAAACGCCGGCCCATTGCGTCAGCAATTTACGAGCCGCTCTACCCACCTCTGGACGGCTAAGGACTTTTCGCAGGTAGTTTGACGAACATATGTTTGCTTATTATAATATTACTTGAAAGCACCCCTTATCTCATGGTATAAAGAATACGGTTCCCTCCAAAAGAGGGGCCTCCAAGAGCCGGGGTCTTACCCCCGGCATTTTTTTGCAAAAATGGAGGCCCATCATGAGCGAACTCTCCGTCTTTGTTGACGAATCTGGCGACCTCGGAGGCGTCTCCAACTACTACCTCGTCACCCTCGTTTTTCACGATCAAAACGATGCAATCGTTGAACGCATTGACCACTACGAGCGCGCCCTGTCGCAGTCCTCGCTTCCCAATACGCCTTTTCATGCAGGACCCCTACTGAATGGAAACGGCGACTACAAAGATCTTCCCAAGGAGCAGCGAAGGCACATGTTGAGCGCATTTCGCGCGTTCATTCAGCATCTCCCCATACGCTATCTCTGTCTGCAATACCGAATGAGCGAATTCGCCGGCAATCAAAACGGTCTCGCGGAGAGAATGAGGCGAGACCTCACAGTTGAACTTTTCGACCATCTGGAATTCTTCCAGCGATACGACACTGTTAAGATTTACTACGACAACGGCCAACCGATTGTAACGGAGGTCATTCATTCTGCGCTTGAGTACGTTCTAGCAAGGGATGTCATCGTATACCGAGAAGCCACACCACGAGCCTACCGGCTATTCCAAGTTGCCGACTACATCTGTACGATCGAGCTAACGGCTATCAAGTTTGACAGCAAGGAAGATACAAAGACTGATCGGCTATTTTTTGGAACCCGAAGGACGTTCAAAAAGGGATTTCTCTTATATCTCAGGAAGAAAAGGATGAACTGACCCGGGGTCACCAGTCGTCAGACGCTCCGCAGTCGTCATCGACGGCAAAGTCGCGGAGGTCGAGGCCTTCGCGTTCGGCTCGAGCTAGGAGTTCTTGGGGCGACTCATCCTCGATATCCACTACGTCGAGCATGGCGGCCGGAAAGCCCACGCCCGCCGCACTCCCCGCGCGGTCGAGCAGGCTCTCGCGCAGCTGGTCAACATCGACATCGATCTTCATAGTGAAACCTCCTACCGGATCAGACCCCTACTCAGCAGCGCCGAGCGCATTCACGGCTGCAACAAAAGCTGCCACTTGTTTGTCGTCCATCTGCGTGGCCAGGCGCCCCACGGGCTCATCGTAGGCGAACTGAACCTTATCGATAAAGCAATCCCAAGCACGCTCGTCCACACGCACGGCGGCCTCGCAATACTGGCTGAGCTTTTTGAGTCCATACCAAAACGCATTTACATGGCGCGCGGGGTCCTCGTCCAGCACGCCATCGTAGCGGCGCCCGTTAAACTCGCGCATGCGCGCCACGGCAACCTCGAGCGAGTCGCCGTCCTCGGCCAAAGCCTCATCAACAAGCTCGGGAATCGGAACCTCACGTCGAACATCGTGCCTGGTAGCGCCATCGTACTCGCCCACCAACACATCTTCGTCAAGCCTAGAATCGTAGTCGAAATAACTACTGCCCTGGCAAATCCCATGCGGGGAGCCCGTGCCAAACGCGCAGAATAACCCGCCGTCGGCAACAACTCGACGGTAGGTCTCA
>CABUWR010000135.1 GCA_902495265.1 uncultured Collinsella sp.
TCTTCCTCGCTCATACCGTCCTCCATGCGGTCGGCGATGGCCTCCGCATAGAACGCCTTGGTCTCCTCCACCTGCTCGGCCGGCAGGCAGGCGAGCAGCTCGCCCAGCCGGCCCAGAAACTCATCGCGCGTCATGGTGCGCCCCCTCAACGTATGCGTAAATCTCCCGTACGGACGGCCACTCGGCCAGGAACTCCTCGATGCGCGCTCGCCCGTCGTCCGTGATGCGGTAGTACCGGCGCAGCCGCCCGTTGTGCTCGGCGGAGCGCGCCGTGATGCACCCGGCCTTCTCCAGGCGCTTGAGCAGCGGGTAGAGCGTCGACTCCGTGAGCCCCATGCTCGCCGGTACGTCCTTCACTATCTGGTAGCCGTAGGACTCCTCGCCGGAGACGGCCGCGAGCACGCAGGCCTCCAGGAAGCCGCGCTTCATCTGTGCCTCCATCCGCACACCTCCTCTCGTCATATACTATGCTATACATACCATACGATGCAAGGTATTAGACGTCAACTCTCATCGCGAAGATTCTCCGGCCCCTGCACGCTGCGAACGTGATGTCGCGGGGCGGTTGGCATTATGTATGAAACGTCAAGTAACGCTCTTTTGATCCACTTCCACTCGGCCCCATATGCCTTGCACAACGCCCCTTCGACCTCGGAATCAAGAGAGCCGCTAGGCTGGACGTGCCGGACGGTAAGGTCCTGGACGCCATGGTGGACTTCTCCGATGCCATGGGGGTCATGGGTCTACGCCGATGGAGGCCCCCGCACGCGGCAGGGCTCTCCCGTCACCGCTAGTCGCCGGACGGTCCCCACGCCTCGCTCGCCAACGCGCAGGCGACAGCAGCAGTCCGGCGCTGGCTGGAGACGCCGGAATGCTCAGAAGATGCGTTTCCCACCGCTGCGACAGAGCTTTTTGCAGGGGTGGCAATTTTTCCGAATATCGAGGTCAGCTAGGCTTCGGTAGCCACCTTGGGAGCATCGCCAATAGACTCTTCCTTTATACGTTCGGCATAATCGTAGGCGATACCCACAAATTCCAGTCCCGAGCAACAGGAGTACAATTGCTGCATTGTTGCCAGCTGTTGGGAGATGGAAGATGGACTGCGATGGCTACCCATGCGTTCCCATGCCGTTGATGTGCACTGCCTTTGTGCCGGGGCAGATTGACGCTGCGGTTGCAGGCATTTCCGACCCCGATTCGCGCGCCATCGCCACGGCAGAAGCGCTGTACTTTCGCGGACAGGCCGCCCTCGCTGCCAAGACGGCGCGCCCCTATCTTGACGCCACCGATTCCGCACTGCGCTATTCCGCATGCTTTATCTGCGGATACGCCAGCCTGTCGCTCAACCGTATCGCCGACGCCCGCCGTTGTCTTGCGGGCATCCTCGATACGCCAACTGACGAGGAATCGCCCGCCGTCCACGCCACGCATATCCTGTTCGCCTCGGCCGCGAGCGTCCTGCTGCACTTGCCTTCCCCGTATTCCGCCGAAGAGTTTTATCCGCTTGCGGCGCATCTGCCCGAAGGCCTACGCCTGTTCGCCAGCTACGTGATGGCGCATGCCCTGTACCTGCGCGGCGAATATGGCCGCAGCCTAGGCATGGCGGAAAACGCCCTGATTATGAAACAGGGAAGCTATCCCATCTCGGAACTATTCCTGCACCTGGCAGCTTCCATGGCATGCATGAGCCTCAAGGACATCGACGCCGCAAAAACGCACTTCGGAGCTGCTTGGGACATTGCGCGCCCCGACGGCCTTATCGAGCTCATCGGCGAACACCACGGCCTTTTGCAGGGACTCATCGAGACATGCCTAAAATCGCAATATCCTGACGATTTCGCACGCATCATCGAGATTACGTATCGATTCAGCTACGGCTGGCGGCGCATCCACAACCCCGATTCGGGCGAGGACGTGGCCGACGATCTAACGACCACAGAGTTCACCATGGCCATGCTCGCCTGCCGCGGATGGACCAACGCCGAAATCGCTCGTCATATGGGTGTGTCGCCGGGTACCGTTAAAAACCGCCTATCAGGAGTGTATGCCAAACTTGGTATCGGAACTCGCGCCGAGCTGGTCGCGCATATGTTGCGTTAGCGACCGGGCTGCCAAGCGCATCGAACGCGTTCCGGAACCCGGCGCTTCGCTCGATTAATTTGGACATTTTGACCCTTGAACGGCACTACCGCCACGTGGCGCCTTCTCGCAAAATTGGATTATTTCCACCGATACCTGCGGGATGGGAGCCAAAGATGCTTGATCGCCGTTCGTTACTTGTTGCCGGAGCGTCCTCGCTGGCAAGCATTATGTTGCCGCGCGTGCCGGGAAGCACAAACGCCTTCATATTGCCGTTCGCGCCCACCGAAGCCTATGCCGACGAAAAAGACCCCTTCAGGGTGCTCGTTCTCTCGCGCACCATGTTTGGTGTGGTCGTGGTCGACGTCGCCAACAAGAATACGCCCATCACGGGTGCCCAGGTCACGCTCACATCGCGCTATGCCGCAGGCAAGCAGTTCACCGCCACGACCGATGACGAAGGCACCGCCATCTTTGAGGTCGCGCCGCTTTCAGAAGGCTACGTGGACGAGGCAACGCTCCTTGACGCGTACGACTTTAACGGCGGCATCTCCATTAGCATGGCAGGCTACCGCGATGTCGAGATTCCCCTCGCGCGTGTCCAAGGCGGCACCGCCATTACCGCACCCACACGTCCGCTTTCCGACGGCGAGCCGTACTTTCGCCAGCTCACATTCGACGAATGGGACATCCAGTACGCCGACGCCACGTTTATGGCAATGCCAGCGGACGAAGCAGCAAACGACCAACCCGACACGCACGCCTTTACCGTGCAGGCACATCTGCCGCAGGGTGGACAGGCAACGCTGCACATCAACAAGGTAATGCCCGCCACGAGCAGCTCACCCGAAACCGTCACGCAGATTGGCCAAGTCAAGGCCAGCGCATCGGGCGCGAATAATCTGGCGACGTTCACACTCGAAGACAAGTTCCTCGATGCAGCGTCAAACCTTCTGGAGGAAGGATGCAAGCTGCGCTTTGTCCTCGACTATCAGGGCAAAACCTACACGCTCTCATCCCCTATGGCCGTTGTCACCGCGCCGGCCGCAAAGGCGGAGTCGGGCTCGACCACCATCATTCCCACCACCATGGACCAAGAGATCACTCCGTTTGATTTCCCCGCGGCGTTTCCCGGCATCGGCGGCAACAAGTTCACCTGCTGGATGCCCTCGTTCCCCATTCTGTTCGATTTCTCTTTTGCCGGGTACGTGCTGTTTGGCGGAGGATACAAACCGGTCGGCTACATGAACGATTCGGGCAATCCGGATCCGGAGTACTGGAAGAAGTCACCGCGCGAGTCGGGCGCCAAGCAGGCAAACCGCTACCTCGACGAGATGGAGGGGAAGTGGAATCAGTACAAAAGGATGAGTGCCGGTTCGGGCACCGATCCAAGAAACACCAAGCTCCTTCGTCACCATTGCACGCCGCTGTTCACGATGGATATCGCCACACAGCTGTATGGCTCGCTCGCCTACGATTGGGTGGGCAAAACCTGGGGCAACAACAACGATCCCGCATACGGCAATATTAAGGCTCTCTTCCAGGTAAGAACCGACCTCAATTGGACCGAGCAGTTTACCCTAGGACCGGTGCCGTTTTTCCTAAACGTCAACCCCTGGGTGCTGGCGAAGCTGGCGCTCGCCGTGGGTGCCCACACGCACGGCAGCGGCGCGGCGTTTTTTAAAAACATTTCGCTCGACTATTCAAACACCTCGGGTTCGTTCACCATCCAGATCGGGCTCGCCGTCACCTTTGGCGCCGGCGTTGCAGGCGTCGCTTCGTCTGCCGTGCGCGGCGCCGCATCCCTCACGCTGTTCATTGGGTACGAGAAGGCAGATGGACACCAGCTTCCGCGACTGCGCGTAGGTGCAGACGTCGATGTCGATGTGATACTCCAGTTCGTAATGTTCAAGTGGACCACCAAGGCTTGGTCGGGGTCGTGGCCCACACTCCTCGATTCGTGGAATATGTCGGTAAACAATGGCAACCAGTATGTGCTCCAGCGCTCTGAACTCGCATTGGGCGGAGATACGCCTTACACGCTGGATGCCTGCTTCGGAACGCCCGGCGACATCAAGGCGGGCGGCGTGCCTCAATTTATCGCATCGGCCACCATCGTCACCAACGCCGAGCTGCTCGCATGCGCCGAGGTTAAGGCTACTGCCGTAAACGTCGCACCTGTCGTGCGCGATTGGGATCAAGCGGTCACGCGCATTGAGCTCGAGGCGGATGCAGAAAGCGACGACACGGGACAGGTCGAGCATTTCGTCCACGCACTGATAAAGAACGACGAAAACGCCGCGCCGATGTATGCGTACACCCATATCAGGCAGGCGAAGGACGCCGTTGCGGACCCCAACGCCAA
>CABUWR010000136.1 GCA_902495265.1 uncultured Collinsella sp.
AGGAAAAAGCCCCGCCGGGCCTTGGTAGGCGCGGCGGGGCGGGCAAGCGGCTATGAGCAGCAGGCTTAGAACAGACCGGTGATGTTGCCGTCGTTGTCGACGTCGATGTTCTCGGCCGCGGGAACCTTGGACAGGCCGGGCATGGTCAGAACGCTGCCGGTCAACGCAACCACAAAGTGAGCACCGGCGGAAACCTTGAGCTCGCGCACGGTGATGCGGAAGCCCTCGGGAGCGCCCAGCGCCTTGGCGTTGTCGCTAAAGCTGTACTGCGTCTTGGCCACGCACACCGGCAGGTTGCCAAAGCCGTTCTCACGTAGCTCGGCGAGCTGGCGCTTGGCAGCCGGCGTAAAGTCGACACCGTCGGCGCGGTAGATCTTGGTGGCAACGGCCTCGAGGGCGTCGGCCACATCGGCACCGTCCTCGTAGGCAAACTTGAGCTCGCTCGGCTGCTCGATCAGGCGCATGACCTCATCGGCCAGGTCGAGCGCGCCCTCGCCACCCTTAGCCCAAACCTCGGACAGCTTAACGTTGACACCGAGCTTCTGGCACTCGGACTCGATGAGCTCGAGCTCGGCCTCGGTGTCCGTCGGGAAGCGGTTGATGGCGACCACGCAGGGCAGACCGTAGACATTCTGAATGTTGTCAACGTGGCGCAGCAGGTTGGGCATGCCGGCCTTGAGGGCCTCGAGGTTCTCCTCGTTGAGGTCGGCCTTGGCAACACCGCCGTTGTACTTAAGCGCGCGGGCAGTGGCGACGACCACGACAGCGCTGGGGCGAACGCCCGTCATGCGGCACTTGATGTCGAGGAACTTCTCGGCACCCAGGTCGGCGCCGAAACCGGCCTCGGTAATCGCGACGTCGCCAAAGCGCATAGCCATGCGGGTGGCCATGATGGAGTTGCAGCCGTGGGCAATATTGGCGAAAGGACCGCCGTGGACAAACGCGGGCGTGCCCTCGAGTGTCTGAACCAGGTTGGGTTTGAGCGCGTCCTTGAGCAGGGCAGCCATGGCACCCTGAGCCTTAAGGTCACGGGCGCGGACGGGCTCGCCGGCATAGCTATAGCCGACAACAATCTCGCCCAGGCGCTCCTTAAGATCGTTGATGCTCGTGGACAGGCACAGGATCGCCATGACCTCGGAGGCAACGGTGATATCGAAGCCGTCCTCGCGCGGCACTCCCTGGGCCTTGCCGCCAATGCCGTCGATAACATGGCGCAGCTGACGGTCGTTCATGTCGACAACGCGCTTCCAGGTGATGCGCTTAACGTCGATGCCGAGCTGGTTGCCCTGCTGAATATGGTTGTCGAGCATGGCTGCCAGCAGGTTATTGGCGGCACCGATGGCATGGAAGTCACCGGTGAAGTGCAGGTTGATGTCCTCCATGGGGATGACCTGGGCCCAACCGCCACCGGCGGCACCGCCCTTCACGCCAAACACGGGACCGAGCGAAGGCTCGCGCAGGGCCACGGCGCTCTTGACGCCGCGACGGCGCAGACCGTCGGCCAGACCGATGGTCGTGGTGGTCTTGCCCTCGCCTGCGGGCGTGGGATTGATAGCGGTCACGAGGACAAGCTTGGCCTGGTGATCAGTTGGCTCGTTGAGCAGGGAATAGTCGACCTTTGCCTTGTCAAAGCCGTACGGAATCAGATGCTTAACGTCGACGCCGGCGTTCTTGGCCACCTCGGTAATAGGCAGCGGCGTAACAGAACGTGCGATTTCGATGTCAGTAGGCATGGGCGGTCCTTTCGTTACCGGATGAGAAAAAGACCAATCCAGCATAGCACGCACGCGCAATAGTAAAACGCCCGTAACCGACGAACGGCGATATGTTTACCCGATGCCCAGCGATAGCCTACAGATGCGCTAAAACAAGCCCATTCCTACAGGGTCGGCTCAATTCCTAAATGCTCGAATGTGCGCAGGGTTGCCTGGCGACCCTGCGGTGTGCGAATCATCAAGCCGCATTGCAGCAGATAGGGCTCGTAGACATCCTCAAGCGTACCCGGGTCCTCGCCCACCGCGCTGGCAAGGGTCGTCAGGCCCACGGCGCGGCCGGAGAACGTCTTGGCAAGCGTCTCCAAGATACGAATGTCCATCCAGTCCAGGCCAAGTTCATCGATCTCAAAGAACTCGAGCGCCTGGCGGCAAATATCAAGCTCAATAGGCCCGTTGCCACGCACCTGCGCATAGTCGCGCACACGTTTGAGCAGACGGTTGGCAAGACGCGGCGTGCCGCGCGAACGCGAGCCGATCTCGAGTGCGCTGGGATGGTCGATCGTCACGCCCAGAATGGTCGCTGAGCGTGTCACAATCTGGGCGAGTTCCTCAACGGTGTAGTAATCCAGGCGATACGAGATGCCAAAACGGTCGCGTAGCGGACCCGTGAGCATGCCCGAGCGAGTCGTTGCCGCCACCAGCGTGAACTTGGGGATATCCAGGCGAATCGAACGTGCCGCCGGGCCCTTGCCGATTACGATATCGAGGGCAAAGTCCTCCATCGCGGGATACAGAACTTCCTCGACCGAACGGTTGAGGCGGTGGATCTCGTCGATAAACAGCACGTCACCCGGCTGCAAGTTAGTCAGGATGGCAGCCAGGTCGCCGGTGCGCGCAATAGCGGGGCCGCTCGTCGTCTTGATCTGAGCGCCCAGCTCGTTAGCGATAACCGTGGCCAGCGTGGTCTTGCCCAGACCAGGAGGGCCCGAGAAGATCACGTGGTCGAGCGTCTCGCCGCGGCTCTGCGCCGCCTCGATGAGCACGCGCAGGCTCTGTTTGATGTGTTCCTGGCCGCAGTAGTCGTCCAAGCGCTGGGGGCGCAAGGTGCGGTCGACATCGAGGTCCTCGGGCGTCAGCTCCGAGCCCACCATGCGCTCGCCATGAGCCATGGATGCCGCCGGCGAGTTGCCGGGCGTCGCCCACAGGTCCTGAGAGTCATCGGCTTCCCACATCACGCATCCATTCCGAGTCGCTTAAGCGCCGCGCCGAGCAGATCCTCGACACGCATATTCTGCCCATCATACCCGCTCAGGGCAACATCGGTCTCCTGCGGGCTAAAGCCCATGGAAAGGAGCGCCGCACGGGCGTCATCGATCGCCGAAGGCGCGGCGGCAGGAACAGGCATCTCAACCTGGCCGGGAATCACATCGACCGGCACAAAGCCCTTGTCCTTGGCAAAGGTGCTCTTGAGCTCCAGGATCAGACGCTGCGCAGTCTTTTTGCCCACACCGGGAACCTTGGCCATGCCTTTGTCATCCTCGGCCATTACCAGGGAATACAGCTGGCCCACGGTATAGGTGGAGAGCACGGCAAGTGCCAGGCGCGGGCCAACGCCCGACACGGACACGAGCCGGTCAAACATCGTGCGCTCGTCTTTAGAGGCAAAGCCAAAGAGCGTCATGGCGTCCTCGCGCACCTGCATACGGGTATAGAGGCGCACCTCGCCGCCGGGTGTAGGCAGCGTGGCGGCAGTGCTGCCCGAGATGCCGAGCTCAAAGCCCACGCCCGATACATCGACAACGGCCGAGCTCATCGTGGCCTCGACAAGCGTTCCATGGAGCTGGGAGATCATCAGTATCCGGTTCCTCTCTGTTGATAGAACTCGCCACCGGTAAGCGCCCGGGTGCGGCTAAGGTTAACGTGGCAGATGGCGCAGGCCAGGGCATCGGCGGCATGGTCGGGATGCGGGTCGTGGTCGAGCTGTGTTAGCGTGCGTACCATGTAGGCGACCTGCCGCTTGTCCGCGGCGCCGGTGCCCACCACAGCCTGTTTGATCTGCATGGGCGTGTACTCGCCAATCTCGAGCGCGCATTCCGAAAGCGCCACGAGTGCAGCACCGCGGGCATGCGCCGTAGGGATGGCCGAGCGAACGTTGGCGCCAAAGTAGATGCTCTCGATGGCGGCAGTATCGGGGCGATAGCGCTCGACGACACCCTTGAGGTCGCGGGCGATATGCGACAGGCGCACCGCGAGCGGGCTGCCCGCGCTGGTCTCGATGCAACCGTAGGCACGGCAGCGAACCTCTCCGCGCCGTTCCTCGATAATCCCCCAACCCGTATGGGCCAAACCGGGGTCGATACCCAAAATGACCAAGCCAACCTCCCCTCGCCACAAGCACAGCGCAAGACAAGGCCCCGCGCACTATTCACGAACGTCTGTTCTAGAATAGCACAACGCTAGCCCTATAAGCCAGCCGAGATCGAATTGTAGGTTGAGCATACGCAAGCGAGCGTCCGCCAGAGCGAGCAAGGTGCCTTGAAAGAGGAGGGCATTGACCTGGCGGTCATGCCCGACGATTGAAAGGCAGATTGCCGCTCTGGCGGGCGCGCAGCGACCTAGTTTTGAGAGAAGAACGGGAACTGCCTCGGATCCACCGGCGGTTGCGGCATCGGCGTGCCCTGGGGCC
>CABUWR010000137.1 GCA_902495265.1 uncultured Collinsella sp.
GCCAGGCGCACGGCGCCTTCGCTATGGACGCCCGCCTGCGTGGACAGGTGAATCTCGACCCTGGGAATCACCGCGCGCAACGCGCAGGCCAGACCGGCATCCGCCACGATCAAGGCGTCGGCACCCAACTCATACGCGTGCGCCCCCAGCGCCACCGCGTCGGCCAACTCGTCATCGAACACGAACACGTTGAGTGTCACGTATACACGCACGCCGTGCGCATGCGCCACGGCGCAGCCGCGCAAAAACTCGTCGTCGGTAAAGCCGTGTGCGCTCACGCGGGCGTTAAACCCGCCCAGGCCCGCATAGACGGCATCGGCGCCCGCTGCAATCGCCGCGAGCATCTGATCGAGTCCGCCGGCAGGCGCCAACAGTTCGGGCAGCGCCATCCCGGCAGCCCCCGGCTCGTTATCGCATTGTCCGCTCGGCCCCATCGTCCGAATCGCCATCGGCAAACTCCTTACCAACAAGGTATGCATTCACTCTGAAAAATGCCGTCATCCAGCATACACGAGGCCTCGCGCGCCTCGTTTGGTTTATCGTGTAATAACTTATGTCCATCCTGCCCCAGCGGCGCACCCGCCGCCCGGCACGACATACCTGGAGGTCAATATATGGGTCCTCGCCAACGACAGGGACGCAGTCGTTCCAAGACGCATGCCCTGCCCATGATTCTGCTCTCGTTCTTGGGCTTTTTGCTCATCGCGGGCGTAGCGTTTGGCATCGGCATGATCGGCAACGTCAACCGTTGGCTGTCCGATCTGCCCGACTATACCGACGCCAACGCCTATCTGGTGAGTGAACCCACCGAGATCGTCGATTGCAACGGCAACAAGATCGCGAGCTTCTACACGCAAAACCGCAAGCCCGTCACCAAGGACCAGGTCTCTCCGTACGTGCTGCAGGGCACCGTCGACGTCGAGGACGAGCGCTTCTACGAGCACGGCGGTATCGACCTGTGGGGTATCGCGCGTGCCGCCGTGGCAACCGTCTCCGGTGGCCACGAGGGTGCATCGACCATCACCCAGCAGCTGGTACGCAACACCATCCTGCAGGAGGAGCAGTTCGATTCGACCATCGAGCGTAAGGTGCGCGAGGCCTATATCGCCATCAAGATGGAGGAGATGTACTCCAAGGACGAGATCCTCATGATGTACCTCAACACCATCTATTACGGCCACGGTGCCTACGGCATCGAGGCCGCAGCCGAGACGTATCTGTCCAAGAGCGCCGCCGACCTCACCCTGAGCGAGGCCGCGCTGCTCATCGGCCTTCCCAACTCGCCTTCGCAGTACGACCCCACGGTCAATCCCGATCTGGCACTGTCTCGCCGCAACAAGGTTCTCGACAACATGCTGCGCCTGGGCCACATCACCCAGGAGGAGCACGACGCCGCGCAGGCAGAGCCCATCACCCTCAACGTAACCGAGACTTCGGGCAGCGGCGTCGACGTGTATTCGCAGCCCTACTTTGTCGCCTATGTTAAGCAGCTGCTGGAGCAGGAGTTCTCCACCGACGTGCTGTTTAAGGGCGGCCTAACTGTCAAGACCACCATCGACCCCACGATGCAGCAGACTGCCGAGGAGGCCGTGCGTGCCCAGCTCGACACGCTTTCGCTCGACGGCCTGGACATGGGCATGGTCGTCGTCGACCCCAAGACCGGCTACATCAAGTGCATGGTGGGCGGCTACGACTATAACGCCGACGAGAACCACGTGAACCACGCCACGGCCAAGCGTCCCGTGGGCTCCACGTTTAAGGCCTTTACGCTGGCCACTGCCATCCAAAACGGCATGAACCCCAACGTCACCCTCAACTGCAACTCGCCGCTCAAGGCCAAGGGCACCACGACCGAGGTGCAAAACTACGCCAACCAAAGCTACGGCACCATCACGCTCAAGCAGGCGACGGCATACTCCTCCAACACCGGCTATATCCAGGTTGCAGAGGCTATCGGCAATAACAAGATCATGTCGCTCGTCAAAAAGCTCGGCATCGATCCTTCTAAGGACAATATCGAGGACGTTCCCGTCATGACGCTCGGCACCGGCTCCATCTCGCCGCTCGAGATGGCCGCGGCCTATGCCACGTTTGCCAACGGCGGTTACTATCGCCAGCCGATCGCCATCACCGAGATTGATTCGCGAACTGGCTCGGTACTGTACCAGCACACCGATAACCCCTCGCAGGTGCTCTCCACCGGCGAGGCCGCGGCAGTGACCGACGTCCTGACCGGCGTCATGCAGGGCAGCGGCACGGGTGCCGCCGGCGCTCTGAGTGCGAACCAGCCCTATGCCGGCAAGACAGGTACCACCGACAACACCACCAACCTGTGGTTCTGCGGCTATACCCCGCAGCTGGCATGCGCCCTGTGGACCGGCTACTCCGCAGGTGAGATTCCCATCCAAAAGTACGGCACGGACCTGCTGGGCGACAGCACTAACCTGCCCGTCTTTAAGAAGTTCATGAACACCGTCCTTGCCGGCACCGAGCGCGAGGAGTTCCCGACCGGAACGGCCCCCACGTATAAGAACAACAACGTCTGGAAGTTCTACGGCACCAATAACGCCAAGAAGGTAGAGTCCAAGGACGACAACGAAGAGGACGAGGAAGAGACCACCACGACCACGACGACGACCACGACGACCACTGAGACCACGGGCGGCAGCACCACGGGTGGCACCGGAACGACCGGCGGCTCGACCGGCGGCGACGGTAGCGGTGGCGAAGGCGGCGGCGAGGGCGGTTCCCCCACTCCAACGCCTACACCCACGCCCGATCCCTCTACGGGTCAGTAGGCACCAAGCCATAGCCAATCAAAGGCGCCCGAGCAGATCAAATGCTGCTCGGGCGCCTTTTTGTCACGAGAAACCTCGCACGCGCCTCAACACGATACGGCAATAAAAAAAGGGCGCCGACCATCGTCGACGCCCCCTTACAAGGCTCTGTAGCCGCCTGCACGACGCGGTTCTCGCCTACTTGCGAGAGTTGCTCAGCTTGTTAATCAGCGCCTCCAGGCGCTCGCCATCCTCGGCGGTCTGAGCGATAACCAAGATGGTGTCGTTACCGGCGAGCGAACCGAGCACGTCGGGCAGCTCGGCGGCATCGACCGCAGCGGCAATGCCCGAAGCGGTACCGGGCTGAGCCTTGATCATAACCAGGTTGTCGGTGCGCAGAACGCCCGTTACCAATTCGGAAACCATACGCTGCAGATGCAAGTCCTCGGCCAGGACATAGATACCCTCGGGAAGCTTGCGCAGCCCCATATCGGCAATGTCGCGCGAAACGGTCGCCTGCGTGCAATCAAACCCCATGGCACGGAGCTCGTCCACCAGCACACGCTGCGTGCGAACATCTTTGTTGCGCACGATATCTCTGATGGCATCCTGGCGCCCATTGCGTTTTTTAGCCATACAAAACCTCACTCCATAGATGGCGGAGACAATCAATCAGTGATTGAATAGTTTAGCGCTATGTGATGGTATTTGTGAATAAGAACGCATTTCGAAACAATTCCATGCAAGATTGTTTCGAACATAGCCGTCTTAAGCAGTTTTGACGCCCGTCCGGTTAAAAAAAGCGGCCAGGTGCGTATACATCACGCAACGCGCAGGCTTGGCACTGGCAATCGGTCCAAACAACAGGCCGAGTCCACGATGGTTATCCTTGAGTGCCGCGGCCATCTGACGAGTTCGAGATGCTTCGAGCATATCACGCATTCGAGCGGAACGCTCGATTGAAGAAACCCCATGCGGGCTCAAGCACAAATTTTCGATGCAGGCGACCAGCCCGGCGAAGTAAAACATATGGCTCGCAACCTTTAGCTGCGTGTCACCGCTCACCTCTGCAAGCGAATCGGTAAGCTTGGCAAACAATGTGGGGTCAAAAGCATCTGTAAGCCGTGGCGCCACCGCATGGAAACAGGCGCCACCGCACCCGGATATGCGTTGCGCCTGCGAAAGGGCGCATGTCATAAACCCAATCGAGCGAAGCGCACGGTCGCGCGACAAACACGTCTCAAACAACGAGCGGCTGTACATCACACCGGAAGTCTGGGCAATCAGGCCGCCGGAAATCATCTGAGACAGACCAGCCGCCAATGAAGCACGGTCATCGATCGCAAGAGAGGTTGCATCCAGTACGCGCGAATGGCGCTCACGATGAGCATCGTAGCGGTCGAGCGATGCCGTGGGAATCACAATGTCTGCCGCAGCATCGCACGCAACATCGACCATCTTGGAAAGGGACTGTGGGGCAAACCACTCGTCGGCGTTCATGGCAACAATCTGCGAACCACGCGAGGCGGCAAAACCGGCCTTGAGACATGCTCCGTGCGCCGAATCCTCGACGTCAATCAAATCGATGTGAATATCCCTGCCTGCGGCAACTTCGAGCGA
>CABUWR010000138.1 GCA_902495265.1 uncultured Collinsella sp.
AGAACAAGGCTCGCGGTGACCTGGGCATTACCTATGACGAGGACGTTTTGCGCCTGGTCGACCTGTTCCGCGGCAACGGTTTTGCTGTCGCGGCCGTGGTTATCACCCAGTACGCCGGCCAGCCCGCCGCCGATGTGTTCCGCAATCGCCTGAACGCGCTCGGCATTCCTGCCAAGCTGCACTATCCCATCGAGGGCTATCCGCACGACGTCGACCTGATCGTGTCCGACGACGGCTATGGCAAGAACGAGTTTGTCGAGACCACTCGTCCACTCGTTGTGGTCACC
This sequence comes from uncultured Collinsella sp., assembly GCA_902495265.1. Taxonomy (GTDB): domain Bacteria; phylum Actinomycetota; class Coriobacteriia; order Coriobacteriales; family Coriobacteriaceae; genus Collinsella. The sequence continues at coordinate 288 of CABUWR010000138.1, forward strand.
GCTCCCGGCCCTGGCTCGGGCAAGCTCGCCACCTGCCTGTCTCAGCTCTATCACGAGCACAAGCACGGCACCGCCGCCGGCTACGCCAAGTTCGAGACTTTCCCGGTCTGGAATCTGCCCCTCACGCATCCGGTCAACATCGCCTATGAGGCCGCCACGGCCGATCTCGACGATGCCAATATCATCGACTCCTTCCACTTGGAGGCCTACAACAAGACCACGGTCAACTACAACCGTGACGTCGAGGCTTTCCCGGTGGTCCGTGCTCTGATGGAAAAGATCCTGGGCAAGAGCCCCTACCAGAGCCCCACGGACATGGGCGTTAATATGGTCGGTTTTGCCATTACCGATGACGATGCCTGCCGCGACGCTTCCAAGATGGAGATCGTCCGCCGCTACTTTACCGCGGTCGAAAATGTGCGCCGTACCGGCGTGGGCGATGAGCAAGTCGACCGTCTCAAGATTATTATGAAGAAGGCCGGTATCGACAAGAACTACTCGCCGGCACGCTCGGCCGCCCTTACCAGGGAGCAGCTGACGGGTGGCCCCGTAGGCGCCATGGTCATGCCCGATGGCTCCGTGGTGACCGGCAAGACTTCTACGCGCCTGGGCGCCGCGAGCTCGCTCATCATGAATGCACTTAAGCATGTCTCGGGCGTTGACCTTGAGCTCGAGGTCATTAGCGATGAAGCGATCGAGCCCATCAGCAAGCTCAAGACGCATTTCCTGGGTAGCAAGAACCCGCGCCTGCACACCGACGAGACGCTTATGGCGCTCTCGATCACCTCGGCAACGAGCGAGACGGCGGCCCGCGTCCTTTCGGGCCTGGAGCAGCTGCGTGGCTGCGATGCCTTCTTTAGCGTAATCATCTCGCCGACGGACGAGACGGTGCTGCGCAAGCTGGGCATCAACGTGTGCTGCGAGCCCAAGTTCGAGCGCCGTGGCTTCTTCCACCGCTAAGCCTGGATAAATTGGTCTGAAAGGGGCGCATCGGATATACATTCGGTGTGCCCCTTTTATCAACAAAGCTACCGTTTAACCTAAAATTAGCCCGTTTACCTGCCTATAAGCGATTTGGGCGGTATACAATAACCCTAATTGTTTCATCCTTTTGCGGGGATGCCGCATGATGGATGTTGCCGGCCATCATGGGGTGTGCCGGTCGCGCACGGTGCAAGTGATGCCCGTGCCCGGTTTGAGGAGGCTGCCATGGCTGGCAAGGGTCGTGCGAGTGTCAACGATATGAAGCGTGTCGAGGTGCAGGTGCTGATGGAGATTGCACAGCAGTCCGAAGACAACGGCGGATTTTATGGCTTTTCGCGAAAGACGCTTGCCGAGCGTGTGGGGGTGTCTCCGTATCGCGCCCGCGCGGCAATTGAACGCTTGGAATCCGAAGACATCATTGAGGTCGTCTCGCGCTACAGCGACGACGGCGGCCAGCTCGCAAATGGTATTTGTCTTACGGAGCGTGGCGAATGGTATCTAGAGGGCATCCGTGCCGGTATGCTCGTGCAGGACTTGATCAAGGACGAAGTCGCCGATCGATAACGGCGCGCATTCATAGTGGAAACGACGCCGCCTGGGCAACTGGGCGGCGTTTTGTTTCGAGATGGAGAAATGCGATTGCGCGTAAGAAAAATTGTGTGCGGCGCGCGTCGCGAGTATTACAATGAAGACCCGTAAGATGTGTATGGACAACTTCTACGGGAAGCGCAGGTAACTCAATATGACCAAGCATGTGTTCGTGACCGGCGGCGTGGTTTCGTCTCTGGGCAAGGGTATTACCGCGGCCTCGCTGGGCCGTCTGCTCAAGTCGCGCGGCTACAAGGTAACGATGCAAAAGGCCGACCCGTATCTGAACGTCGACCCCGGCACCATGAGCCCGTTCCAGCATGGCGAGGTCTTTGTGACCGAGGACGGCTACGAGTCCGATCTGGACCTGGGCCACTACGAGCGCTTTATTGATGAGAACCTGACCCGCGATTCCAACTTTACGACTGGTGCCATCTATAAGAGCCTGATCGCCCGTGAACGTCGCGGTGACTTTTTGGGCGGCACCGTGCAGGTGATTCCGCACGTCACGAACGCCATTAAGGATAAGTTCCGTCGTATTGAGGAGCAGACCGGCTCCGACGTGGTCATCACTGAGTTGGGCGGCACCATCGGTGACATCGAGTCGCAGCCGTTTGTCGAGGCCATCCGCCAGTATCGCAAGGAGGCCGGCCCCGAGAACGTCTGCTACATCCACGTGTCGCTCGTTCCCTATATCGCCGCCGCCCACGAGGTCAAGACCAAGCCGACGCAGCACTCCGTCAAGGAGCTCCGCAGCTTTGGTATCCAGCCCGATATTATCGTTCTGCGCTCCGATCACCATATCGACGATGCCATCCGCGGCAAGATCGCAAGCTTCTGCGACGTCGACACCGACTGCGTCTTTACCAACGAGGACTGCGCGAGCATCTACGATGTTCCGCAGCTGCTCGCCGAGCAGGACTTTGATCTGCGCATTTGCGAGCGTCTGGGTCTGGACCCGCGTGAGCGCGACATGAGTCAGTGGAACGAGTTCCTGCGCAAGCAGAACCATGCCAACCAGCACGCCGACAAGGTGAAGATCGCCGTCGTGGGCAAGTATACGCAGCTGCCCGATGCCTACCTGTCGGTTATCGAGGCCCTGCACCATGCGGGCGTGTTCTACGATCGCCACGTTGACGTGCAGCTGGTCGATGGCGAGAGCCTCGACGAGCAGAACGTCTCCGAGGTCCTGGGTGACGCCTCGGGCATCTTGGTCCCTGGCGGCTTTGGCAAGCGCGCCCTGGAGGGCAAGATCCTCGCGGCCGAGTTCGCCCGCGAGCACAAGATTCCGTATCTGGGCATTTGCCTGGGTATGCAGGTGGCCGTGTGCGAATTTGCGCGCAATGTCGTCGGCCTTGCCGGCGCCAGCTCCTCTGAGTTCGATCCGGATGGCCCGTATAGTGTCATCGATCTGATGAGCTCGCAGGAGGACGTGACCGAGAAGGGTGGCACCATGCGTCTGGGTGCCTATCCGTGCAAGCTTGCTGCCAATTCCCTCGCGCGCGAGGCCTATGGCGAGGAGCTCGTCTACGAGCGTCACCGTCACCGTTTTGAGTTCAACAACGCCTTCCGTGACCAGCTCGAGGACGCCGGTCTGGTTATCTCGGGCCTTTCGCCCGACGAGCGTCTAGTCGAGATGGTCGAGCTGCCGCGCGACGTACATCCGTGGTATGTGGCCACCCAGGCTCATCCCGAGTTCAAGAGCCGTCCGACCAACCCGCAGCCGCTGTTCCGCGAGTTCGTGCGCGCCTCGATTGGCCAGCATGAGGGTGTCGACCGTCTGCAGGTGACGCCCAAGAACCTCGCTACGGACTAAGGGTGCCGGAGAACCAGGAACATACCGAAGCTACTCCCTCGTCGCTTGCTGTGGTGGCGGGGGAGTATCTCGATTACCTTGCGGTCGAGCGGGGTTTGGCGCGCAATACGATTGCGGCCTACCGTCGTGACCTGACGACGTACTGCGCCTATCTGGAGCGGGCTGACATTGCGTCTTTTGAAGATGTGAGCCGTCAGGTCGTGGAGAGCTTTGTTGCCGATCGCCGCGACGGAGGCTATTCCGACGCCTCGGTGGAGCGCGCGCTTGCTGCCGTGAAGGGCCTGCATGCCTTTTTGGTGCGCGATGGGGCCGTGGCCCAAAACCCGACGGCGGCGTTGCGCCTGCCCAAAAAGGCAGATCGCCTGCCGGAATACCTTTCGGTGGAGGATGTCTCGGCACTGCTCGATCAAGACTTTCCCGAGGGCGAGATGGGGCTGCGCGATCATGCCATCTTGGAAGTGCTTTACGGTTGCGGCTTGCGCGTGAGTGAGCTGGTTGGGCTCGATGTGGGCGATATCCATATCGATGACGGGTTTGTCCTGGTGCGCGGTAAGGGCTCCAAGGAGCGTCTGGCCCCGTTGGTGGGAAGCGCGGCTCGCGCCCTGACACACTATATAGGTGACGGGCGCACTCTCCTGGCCGCCCATGCTCACGGGACGGAGACCTCGGCGGTCTTTTTAAATAAGAACGGACGTCGCCTGTCGCGCCA
>CABUWR010000139.1 GCA_902495265.1 uncultured Collinsella sp.
GAGGTGCTGTAAGATGGCAAATGCATACCGGGATGATTTCCCCCTGCTCAAAAGTCAGGATGTCGCGTATCTCGATAACGCCGCGACAGCGCAGCGCCCGCAGTGCGTGCTGGACGCTGTGACGACATTCTACCGCACGCAGAACGCCAACCCGCTGCGCGGCTTGTACTCATTGTCCGTCGAGGCCACCGAGGCCATCGCCAAGGTCCGCCAGCAGATCGCCGACCTCATCGGCGCCGCCCAGGCCAACGAAATCGTCTTCACCCGCAACACGAGCGAGTCGCTCAACCTGGTCGCCAAGAGCTTTGCGCCCACGGTGTTGAAGCCCGGCGACGAGGTCGTCATCACCATCATGGAGCACCACTCCAACCTGATCCCGTGGCAGCAGGTCTGCCGCGAGACCGGTGCCAAGCTTGTCTACCTCTATCCCACCAAGACCGGCCAGCTCACCACCGAGGAGGTTCTGGCCAAGGTGGGTCCCAAGACCAAGATTCTGGCCGTGGGTCAGGTCTCCAACGTGTTAGGCGTCGAGAACCCAGTCAAGAACCTCGGCAAGCTCGTGCACAAGTACGGCGGCTATCTGGTCGTCGACGGCGCGCAGTCGCTGCCGCACATGCCGGTCAACGTGGCCGATCTGGGGGCCGACTTCTTTGCCTTTAGCGCGCACAAGGCCATGGGTCCCATGGGCATTGGCGTGCTGTGGGGCAAGATGGACCTGCTCAACGCCATGCCGCCCATGCTCACCGGCGGCGAGATGATCGATTCGGTCACCGAGCAGGATGCCGTCTGGGCGCCAGTTCCCGAAAAATTCGAGGCCGGCACGCAGGACGCCGCCGGTATCTTCGCCACAGGCGCCGCCCTCGACTACCTCGTCAACACGGTTGGCTACGAAAACATCCAGGCACGCGAGCAGGCACTCGTCCACTACCTTATGGGCGAGCTCATGCAGCTCGACTTTGTCCAGATCATCGGCTCCATCTATTGGGACAACCATCACGGCGTCGTCAGCTTTAACGTCAAGGGCATCCACCCGCACGATGTCGCGAGCATCATGGACATGGACGGCGTTTGCATCCGCGCCGGTCACCACTGCGCGCAGCCGCTGCTTACCTGGCTGGGCGTCGAGAACCTCGCCTGCTGCCGCGCCAGCGTGGCCTTCTACAACGACAAGGCCGACATCGACAAGTTCATCGCCGGCCTGCATCACGTTTGGAGCACGTTCAATGGGTAATCTGTACACCTCCACCACGTTTATGGAGCACAACTCGCACCCCGACTATAAGTACGAGATGGACGCTCCCACGCACGAGCACGAAGGCATCAACCCCAGCTGCGGCGACGAGCTCACCTTGCAGCTGCGTGTCGAGAACGGCGTGATCGAGGAGGCCTCATTTACCGGTCATGGCTGCGCCATCAGCCAGGCCAGCGCCGATATCATGGCCGACCTCATCACCGGAGAGACGGTCGAGGAGGCTCGTCGTCTGGCAGGGCTCTTCCTCGCAATGATCCGCGGCGAGCAGCTCTCCGAGGAAGACTTGGAAGACTTGGACGAGGCTGCCCAGCTTCAGGACATCTCGCACATGCCCGCCCGCGTCAAGTGCGCCGAGCTCGCCTGGCGCACCCTCGACGGTATGCTCGAGGGGCAAAATAATCAGTAATAGTTGTCTCAAAACTGAAGAATTCTGTTGGCCGAATTGCTTAACTTTCGCGATTCGGCCATTTTCTTTTCTGCCTTTATTTCGAGCCCTCGGCCTGCGCGTCCACCTTCGTATAAGCGCGCACAATACGAGAAACGGTGCTTTTGCCAATCCCCGTATACCGCTCAATCTGACGCACCGTAAAACCGGCATCGTGCAATCCAAGGATAACGATATTGCGCTGCGCCGGCGGTGCGGCTTTAACCCCGCGGAGCGGAACCCCGAGCCCCTTCGCCAACTTGTCAGCAAAGGCATGCCGCTCCCACTCCGTCTCTTCCATATCGGGCATCGCTGGCTCGCCGCCGTCGGACGTCGAGAGCGAATAGGCAATAAAGCCCTCGGTAGAACCAAAAAGTTCAAGCACGCAAGAAGGATCAGAAAATCCCCTCGTCATATCGTTGTCATAAGCCCGTAGATACTCGGCAAAGCTGCTCCACGGATAGCGTTCAATCAGAGCAATACCCGCCTCCTGCGGACCAGCGTGTACAGAGCGAATAGCCTCCATCACCTGCCAGTCAGTATCGAGCGAGCGGCGCTCAAAACGCTCACGAAACAGGCAGCCCGCGCGCCCAGTGCGCTTATTGAACCGACGAGCATACGTCAACAGCAGCCGCTGCATGGCCGCGCTCATTTCGTCCTCGTAATCCAAAAGCACCAGATCCACGTGGCCGCCCATAAGACACCACGCCACGATCGTTACCTGGGCATCGCGGCAGCAGTCGCGCATCAGCTCCAAAAACTCCCACCGGTCGTCATCGGTCTCAAAGATGATCTGCTTTCCGGTGCCACGGGCACAAACATGGTAAAAGCCGGTAACCGTTCTCCAAACGCGCTGCACGGCACCCCCTTCAGCGGAATCAACTTGTGCCTTCCAATACACCACGATTGAAGCGTGCAATCAAAACAAACACGTAAAATGGCATCTGCGCACGGCAAATGGCAGCAAACAACCGGCGAACGGCACCGTTGCAACAGGTCAACCCCTGCAACGCTTACAAAAGCTGACCAAAAGCTTGCCCAAGACGGACCCCCTCAACGGAAGTTCGCGACCACAGAACATAGAGTTAAATCGTTTCAATTGAAAGTTCCGCGCATCTCGCTACGAAAACTGAGCCGTTCGCCGAATATTCCGTGCATTTCGCGGTATTATAGGGGTTGCATGTCATGTCCCTTTCGAAGGGTCGCCCGGCAATCGCCAGCCACGACCCCCAGACGGGACGCCAACACGATAGAGAGGAGAGGCATGCAGTACTCACAGGAAGTGGAGAACATGTGCCCCGTTGCCAAGGGTGCATACCACGGCCCCGCACCCATTCCCGAGGAGGGCAAGTGGGTCCAGGCTAAGGAGATTTCCGACATCTCCGGTCTTACGCACGGTGTGGGTTGGTGCGCACCTCAGCAGGGCGCCTGCAAGCTCACGCTGAACGTCAAGGACGGCATCATCGAGGAGGCCCTCGTTGAGACCATCGGCTGCTCGGGCATGACCCACTCTGCCGCCATGGCTTCCGAGATCCTTCCCGGCAAGACCATCCTCGAGGCCCTCAACACCGACCTCGTCTGCGACGCCATCAACGTTGCTATGCGCGAGATCTTCCTGCAGATCGTTTACGGCCGCAGCCAGACCGCGTTCTCCGAGGGCGGCCTGCCCGTGGGCGCCTCCCTCGACGACCTCGGCAAGGGCCTTCGCTCTCAGGTCGGCACCATGTTCGGCACCAAGGCCAAGGGCGCTCGTTACCTCGAGCTCGCTCAGGGCTACGTCACCCGCATGGCTCTCAACGACAAGAACGAGATCATCGCGTTCGAGTTCCTGAACCTCGGCAAGTTCACTGACGCCGTCAAGGCCGGCAAGACCCCCGAGGAGGCCATCGCTGGCGCTATGGGCCACTATGGTCAGTGGGAGAACGCTGCCAAGTACATCGACCCGCGCACCGACGAGGAGACCCACTCCGTCGCCAGCGTGTTCCCGGTTCACGAGTAGAAAGGGAGGGAAATAACTATGACTGTTACGTTCGAAGGTTACGAGCGCCGCGCTGACAAGATCAACAAGTGCCTCGCTGACAACGGCATCGCCTCCCTCGAGGAAGCTCTGCAGATCTGCACCGACAAGGGCTTCAACCCGCGTGAGATCGTCAACAACACCCAGTCCATCGCCTTCCAGAACGCTGAGTGGGCCTACACCCTCGGCTGCGCTCTCGCCGTCAAGCGCGAGGCCAAGACCGCTTCTGAGGCTGCTGCCATCATCGGCGAGGGCATCCAGGCCTTCACCGTTCCCGGCTCCGTCGCCGAGGACCGCAAGGTCGGTCTGGGCCACGGCAACCTGGGCGCTATGCTGCTCTCAGACGACACCGAGTGCTTCGCCTTCCTGGCTGGCCACGAGTCCTTCGCTGCCGCTGAGGGCGCTATCGGCCTGGCTCTGAACGCCAACAAGGCTCGCAAGAAGCCGCTGCGCGTTATCCTCAACGGTCTGGGCAAGGACGCTGCTCAGATCATCGCCCGCATCAACGGCTTCACCTATGTGAAGACCCAGTTCGACTACTACACGGGCGAGCTCAAGGTCGTCGAGACCATCCCCTACTCCGATGGTCCCCGCGCCGCCGTCAACTGCTACGGCGCCGACGACGTCCGCGAGGGCGTTGCCATCATGCACAAGGAAGGCGTCGACGTCTCCATCACCGGCAACTCCA
>CABUWR010000140.1 GCA_902495265.1 uncultured Collinsella sp.
AAAAGAGCTCGCCCATGTCCACTTTGACCGTGCGACCGGCGCGGCAAGCCTTGGCAAGCGCCGCTGCCTCGGGGGCATTGCCGATGTTGTTGAAGAACAGGCAGGCTGTGCCGGAGGGGAAGACGAGCGTGGGGACACCGCATCCGCGCATCTGGTCGAGCACGTTGGAGACGGTGCCGTCGCCGCCCGAAACGACCACGCGATCAAACTCGCGCACGTCTGCCACGGCGTCCTCGGGCTCCATGCCATCGCCGATAAAACGCATCACGACCTCGTCGCCGCCCTGCGCGAGGGCGTGCGTGAATGCGTAGATTTCATCTGAGCTGGGGCCCGATGCCGGGTTGTGGATGATAAGGCAGCGCATACTTACGTTCCCGTTCTGTGACTAACCGAGTATAGTTGTAAGGCAATGCCGATATCCTACCCGTGTTTTTCGGGCCTAACCTTATTCGATGGGTTGATATGTACATTTCCACACATCAGGCTCTACTCGACTTTTGCCAGCGCGCCCGTGAGTTCGACGCGATTGCCGTCGATACCGAGTTTTTGCGCGAGCGCACGTTCCATCCGCGCCTGTGCTTGGTTCAGATTGCCACCCCTGCCGAGAGCGTCGCGGTCGATCCTTTGGTGATCGACGACCTGTCGCCGCTTGCCGAGCTTATGGCCGACGAGAGCGTGACTAAGGTCTTCCACGCCTGCTCGCAGGATATGGAGGTCATGCTCCATACCGTGGGCGTGCTGCCGCGTCCCATTTTTGACACGCAGGTGGCCGCCGCCTTTTTGGGCGAGCGCCAGCAGATTTCCTACGGCGCGCTCGTGCAGACGTTTTGTGGCGTCTCATTGCCCAAGACCGAGTCGCTGACCGACTGGTCGCGCCGCCCGCTGACTGATAAGCAGGTCGAGTACGCGATCGATGACGTCAAGTACTTGATCGTCGCCTATACCGAGATGATGAGTCGCCTGCGCGAGCTGGGCCGGGTGGACTGGGTGCTCGACGAGTTGCGTCCGCTGGCCGACGAGTCGCACTACCGCGCCGACCGCCATGAGGCGTTTCGCAAGGTCAAGCGCATCAACTCGTGTAGCCGTCACCAGTTGGGCATCGCACGCGAGCTTGCCGCTTGGCGCGAGGACCGCGCCGAGCGCCGCAACATCCCGCGCAAGTGGGTCATGTCCGACGATACGCTGCTGGCCCTGGTTAAACGTAATCCCGTTCGTGTTGAGGAGTTCCGCAGCATTCGCGGTACCGACCAGCTGGGGGAGCGCGACGTGGACGGCGCGCTCATGGCCATTAAGCGCGGTGCGAGCTGCCCACACGATCGCCTGCCGCTCATGGTGCGCGGGCACCGTCAGATTTCGCCGGAGTTGGAGAGCGTGACGGACCTGATGTATGCGCTCATTCGCCTGGTTGCCGAGCGCTCGGGCGTGGCGACCTCGGTCATTGCCTCGCGCGATGACCTGGCCGACTATATTGAGCATCCCGAGCAGAGCCCCCTGCGCGAAGGCTGGCGCTTTGAGCTCGTGGGTTCGCGTCTGGACGATCTGCTTTCCGGCAATATGGGGCTCACCGTGAAGGACGGAAAGATTGAACTGTTATAGGGAAGCCTAGCCGGCTGAGTGGGTAGAATGCCTCCAACGTGTAACTCGATTCGGAGGAATTCGCATGCCTTATTACTATGGATACGGCTTTGGCATTGACCCGCTGTACCTGCTGGTTGTTCTTGTCTGCACGGTGCTTGGCCTTGCCGCGCAGAGCTATATCAACTCGACGTACAAGACGTGGTCCAAGGTTCGCTCGGACGGCGACACGGGTGCCACGGTCGCTCGTCGCATGCTCGATGCCAACGGTTGCAACGCCGTGGGTATCAAGGGCGTTGCCGGCGAGCTCACCGATCATTACAACCCGCAGGACAACAACCTGTATCTGTCGGATGCCAACCGTTCGGGCGGGTCGGTTGCAAGCGTTGCCGTGGCCTGTCACGAGGCGGGCCATGCTGCCCAGCGTCAAAGTGGTTATGCCATGATGAAGGTACGTACCGCTTTGGTTCCCGTCGTCAACTTTACCCAGAACACCTGGACGATCGTGCTGCTCATGGGCCTGTTCATGAACATCGCGGGGCTCACGACCCTCGCGCTGGTCTTCTTCTCGTTTAGCGTGCTGTTCCAGCTGGTTACGCTGCCGGTCGAGATCGATGCCAGCCGACGCGCCGTGGCGTATATCGAGCAGTCGGGCATGAGCTCCAAGCAGGTCAACGGTGCCAAGAAGGTCCTGACGGCGGCCGCGCTCACCTACGTGGCGGCGGCGCTCACCTCGATTATTCAGCTGCTCTACCTGATGGCTCGCTACAACAGAAACTCCAACCGATAACAAGTTGGCTTGACAGGCGCCGCGGAGATTCTTGTCCCCGCGGCGCTGTACTATGTGTTGGACTTGAATCTGCGCAGGGTCGAAGCCCTTGTGCTCGATGACGAAAGGGGGCTGCGTGGCAGGCTGGAATCTGACCGGCAATACCGTTTCCGCCGAGTTCGACGGATCGGACGAGCAGGAGCGCAAAGAGCTCAGCGTGAGCCAAGCGGTGGAGATCGCCGCCGGCGCGCTCGATGCCATTCCGCAGTTGAGCGTTTTGGGTGAGGTCACGGGTTTTCGTGGTCCCAATGCCCGAAGCGGCCACTGCTACTTCCAGATTAAGGACGACTCGGCGGCCGTCGACTGCATCATCTGGAAGGGCGCCTACCTTAAGCGCACCTTCGATCTGCGCGACGGCATGCAGGTAAGCTTTAAGGGCAGCTTCAATCTCTACAAGCCTACGGGTCGCATGAGCTTTGTCGCTCGCTCATTCTCGCTGGCGGGGGAGGGCCTGCTGCGTCAACAAGTGGCGCAACTGGCCGAAAAGCTCCGCCGCGAGGGCCTGATGGACGAAGCGCGCAAGCGCCGTATCCCGGTGTTCTGCTCACGCGTGGCGGTCGTCACCTCGCTTTCGGGCGCCGTGATCGACGACGTCAAGCGTACGCTGCGCCGTCGCAACCCGCTCGTCGAGCTTGTCTGCGTGGGCGCAAAGGTCCAGGGCGAGGGCGCGCCGGCAGAGCTTATTGAAGGCTTGCGCCGCGCCGCTGCCATTACGCCGGCGCCCGATTGCATTTTGCTTGTCCGTGGCGGCGGCTCCTTCGAGGACCTCATGACCTTTAACGACGAGGAGCTTGCCCGTGCGGTGGCGGCTTGCCCCGTGCCCGTGGTGACCGGCATTGGCCATGAGCCCGATACCTCGATTTGCGACATGGTGAGCGACCGTCGCGCTTCCACGCCAACGGCAGCGGCAGAATCGGTGGCGCCGGCTATGACGGAGTTGGCCGACGTGCTCGAGACGCGCCATCAACGTCTGGGTGCCGCGATGGCTTCGATGATCGGGTCGGATCAGGTCGATCTGGAAATGCTCGACCAGCGCGGTCGTCGTGCCTGGGACACCTATACGGCTCGTTTGGTTGACGCGCTCGATGCGGCCGCGTGCCGCCCGTGCCTCAACGATCCAACGTTTATGGTCGAGCGTCGCGAGTCCGAGCTTGCGCTGACTGCCGATCGACTGTCGGGCGCCATAACGCGTTCGGTTGGGGCCTTCCGCTCCAACTTCGAGCGTCTGCCCGAGCGCTTGATCGCAAGCACCTCGGGGCTCGATGGCAAACGCCATGCGCTCACGCTTGCGAGTTCCCGTCTGGAGCATCAGGGGCGCACAATGCTCAACAAGTCAGCTTCCGACTTGGGCCGTGCAGCGGCTTCGCTCGATGCCCTGTCGCCGCTCAAGGTACTTGCCCGCGGCTATTCCATCGCGTACAGCGATGATGGTGTGGCTACGAGCGCCAAGAGCTTTAAGCCCGGCGATGCCATCCGCGTGCGTATGGCAGACGGCAACGTGGCTGCAACGGTCGATACGGTCGAGTAACCCGCGTTTCATAGCGATAAACCTTTAGGAAAGGAAACAGATATGGCAGAGAAGACCCCGGTCGAGCAGCTTACGTACAAGCAGGCCTCGCAGGAGCTGGAGCTCATCATCCGCAGCCTGGAGTCGGGCGATATGGAGCTCGAGGAGTCGCTCGAGAGCTATACCCGCGGCGTCGAGCTCCTCAAGAGCCTGCGCACCCGCCTGTCCGATGCCGAGCAGAAGGTCTCGGTGCTTCTTAAGGACGTCGACGGCAACGACGTGCTCGCCGACGGCGAAGCCGCCAACACCGACGACAACCTCTCGTTCTAACCATCCCACAGCCCACTTTGGGGTAGTCTTTTTGGGACGGGGCTTTTTTGACTACCCTTTGGCGACGGCTTGCCGAGCACTTGCTTTTGCGAAAAAGTAGTCAAAAAAGCCCCGTCCCAAAAAGACTACCTT
>CABUWR010000141.1 GCA_902495265.1 uncultured Collinsella sp.
ACGACGGCACGCAGACCGTCTACGCAAGCCCCAAGTGTGCTTTAACCTCGGCAGCGCGACGGCGGGACACGGGCACCGTCGAGGTTACGCGATCGAGCCTGAGCTCCATCAGGCCCGTGGAGCCGATCTCGACATTATGTACGTCTTCCAAATTAACCAGATAGCTGCGGTGGACGCGGATAAAGCCCTCGGAGGCCAGGCGACGCTCGAGCGAGGAAATCGACTCATTGATCAGATACGTCCCCTCGGCGCAGACGGCGTTGCAAAAATCGGCGCGCGCCTCAAAGTAGCAGACATCCGCCACGGGAATGAACACCTTTTTGCCCCCGCGATCCACCGTCAGGCGCAAAGGCTGGCGCGGAGCATGGACGACACGGCGAGCGCCCAGGGCAGTCTCGATCTTGTCGAGCGCCTTTGACAGGCGGGCATCCTCGACCGGTTTGACGATGTAATCGACCGCATCGAGGTTATAGGCATCGGCCGCATACTCGGCAAATGCCGTCACAAACACCACGACCGGCGGCGTCTTTAGGTTCTGCAGCGTCTCGGCAAGCTCAATTCCCGAGCGACCGGGCATGGTAATGTCTAAAAACAGCACGTCGGGCTTGTTCGACAGAATCGACTCCACGGCTTCGGTGACATTGCCCGCCTCGGCAATCTGACCTACACGCGTATCCTTTTCCAACAGATAGCGTAGCTCAGCCCTAATGGGAGGCTCGTCATCAACCACCAGGATGTTCCAGCCTTCGGACATATGCGCTTCCCCTCTTTTTCTCTCAATCCAACCGCGTGCTACACCGTTAGCGGCGCCGGCTCATGCGGCTCGCCGTTCAACTCTACGATGACCTGCGTTCCCACGCCCTCCTGGGACTTCACGCGCATGCCAGAATCTTCTCCGTAAAAGAAATGGATTCGCTGAAGCACGTTGAAGAGCGCCAGGCCGCAACCTCGCTTGATGGAGCCGTCGGCGGTAATGCTCTCGGGCTCCTCTCGGCGATGCTGCTCAAACAGATGCGCGCAGACTTCTTCGCTCATACCGATGCCGTCATCTTCGACGATGATCTCCAAGCCGTCATCGGTCTCGAAAGCCCTAACACGAATAGAAAGCGGCTCGGTCTCGCGCTGCGCATGCTTGATGCAGTTTTCGAGCAGCGGCTGCAAGATAAACGGCGGTACCAGGCTGTCGCGCACCTCAAAGTCGATGTCGACCGAAACGCGCAAACGGCCGTCGCCATACCGGGCCTGCATAAGATTGATATAACGAGTGCCCTGTTCCACCTCGTGCTCGAGCGTGGTGAGCGTATCGGAATCAGAAAGCGTCTGACGATAGTAGTTGGAAAAGTCGATCAGCAGCGATCGCGCCTTGTCGGTCTCGGTTCGAACGAGCGACACGATCGTGCTAATGGTATTGAATAGAAAATGAGGATCGACCTGCGATTGCAAGGCGCGCAGCTCCACGCGGGCCGTAAGCTCGTCCTGGCGCTCGAGCTCAAAGCTGGCGAGCTGCGTGGAAATGAGATCGGCAAAGCCCGAGGCCAATGCCGTCTGGCGCATATCGATGCTGCTCAGGCGGGGATAGTACAGCTCGAGTGTGCCCACGCAATGCCCGCGCACGGTAAGCGGCGCGACGATGCCGGCGCGCAGGCGGGGAAAATAGCCGCCCGTCTCATGGGAGGTGTCACGCGAAAACACGCTTTGCTCGCCCGTCTCAATCACACTGAGCGTGGTCTTGAGCACGACCGGGGTGCCGGCGGGGCACTTTGCCGAGTCCTCGCCCCAGCTTGCCAACACCTGCTTGCCGTCGGTAAAGCAGATGGCAGAGGCGATGGTCTCGGACAGGATAATTTTAGAGGCGCCCAGGGCCGCTTCGGGCGTAAGGCCGCGCGACGTGTAGGCGAATATTTTTGATGCGATGGCGAGCGTACGGTCGGTTGCGCTCGATGTGAGGTCGTCGGGGACCACAAAGACATACGAGAAAAAGAAGCACAGCATGACCAGGCCGGCAATAACGACAACGCCCGGAACGGGATTGGGATTATCGGTTAAATCCCAGATAAGCAGCAGGATAAGCGCCGGAACGACAACACCGAGCAGGATGGCCTGGACCACATGCTGGGCCGTACGAAAGACCTTGGTAGAGTTGTAGCTCTTGCCCAGAATCAGCCTGTTTAAATCCACCGTCATCCCCTTTTATCTATCGCACCCATAGCAATAAAGAGGGCCGCAAGCGACCCTCTCCATTGCATTATGCAATCAAATACTGTGTTTTACATCAAGCCATCGATGAACGGTAGCTTAGGCGCTGTACTTGTTTGCCTCGCCGAAGGTGCCGCCCTCGACAATCCAGCCGTCCTTCATGATGACGTCCATGTTGTCGGTGTTGAGCACGTGGATGTCGGCGGCGACGTCACCGTTGACGACCAGCAGGTCGGCGCACTTGCCGGCCTCGATGGAACCGGTCTCGTCCTCGATGTGGCACATCTTGGCACCGTTGAGGGTGGCGCAGGTGATGGTCTCGACCGGGGTGAAGCCGATCTTGTCGACGAACTCGTACATCTCCTCGATGGAGCAGGTGCCGTACGGGGTGACGAAGGAGAAGGAGTCGGAGCCGATCGTCATGACGACGCCGCGCTTCTTGGCCTCGCGCAGGCAGTCGTAGTTGCGCTGCAGCTCCTTCTCGACCAGGGTGCCCTCGTACTTGTCGTGCAGCTCGGGGACGTAGACGGGCGGATAGGTGGCGTACCAGGTGGGCAGGAAGGCGATCGTCGGGGTGAAGAAGGTGCCCTGCTCGGCCATGAGGTCCATGGTGCGCTCATCGATATCGAAGCCGTGAATCAGCTGCTCGCAGCCAAAGCGAACGGAATCGTAGGCAGCGGCGTGGTTGTTGTAGCAGTGGCTCCACACGGGGATGCCGACCATCTTTGCCTCTTCGACCACGGCCTGGATCTCCTCGGAGCAGTAGTGCTGGTCGCGACCGGAGTCCCAGCGCCAGATGCCGCCACCGGTAGCCCAGATCTTGATGGCATCGGGGTTCTCGCGCAGGCGACGACGGACGGCCTTGCGCAGATCCCAAGGACCGTCGACCTGGTCACCCCAGGGATGAGATTCCTTGTTGAGCTCCTGGGTGCAGTGGTGGGAGTCACCGTGGCCGGCAACGCGGCAGAAGCCGAGGCCGGTGGCCAGAACGCGCGGGCCCTTAAAGACGCCCTTGTCGATGCAGTCACGGATCTGGATACCAAAGCGGCCGATCTCGCAGACGGTGGTGAGGCCGTGGGTGAGGCAGTCGTAGGCCTGCTTGACGGCGACGGCCTGCTTCTCGAGGAGCGGCTGCATGACCCAATCGGTATCATCGTCGGTCAGGTTGCCCGAGAAGTGCAGATGGGTGTCGATCAGGCCGGGAAGGACGGTCTTGCCGGCGGCGTCGATGACCTCAACGCCCTCGGGAAGGTCCTGCATAGCGCCGGCGTACTCGATTTTGCCGTTGTCGTCGACGAGAACGAGGGAGTTCTCGACCGGCTCGGCACCGGTACCGTCGATGAGCTTGCCGCCAACGATTGCATACTTAGTGGACATGGTTCCTCCTTATGGATCCATATATGTGGGCGAGGCCGTGTTGGGTCGCGGCCTCACAAAGCTACCCAAGTGATGCCGGGTTCGGTGCGCGGAAGAGAGGGCCCCGCGCACCTGGTCCGCCCCGGCTAGGCGTTACTTTTTGCGGGAATTGGTGAAAGCCATGAGGGCCAGGCCAATAGCCAACCAGCCGATCACGATGCTCCACTCCACCATGTTGAGGGAGGCGGGAGAGAACGGAATCACGAGCAGGCCGATGATGATGGCGCAGGCAGCGATAGCGAGACCGATGCCAAACTTGCCGCCGGGCACCTCGTAGGGACGAGGCAGGTCGGGCTCGGTGAAGCGCATGCGCAGGCAGGCGAGGGCGACCATACCGCAGGAGAAGATGAAGGCGAGAGCCGACACGTTGGTCAGAGGAATGAGCATGTTCTTGCCCAGGAACGGACCGATGACGGTGATGACGCCCAGAACGACGCAGGCGAGCTTGGGAGCGCCGGACTTGGGGTCGACCTCGGCGAATTTCTCTGGCAGCTGGCCCTTGCGGCCCATGGCGAGCATGATGCGGCTCGTGGCGCCGTAGAAGGAGTTCATCGGGCCCATGGGTCCAAGCGTGGCGATAACGAGCATGGCCAGGTACAGAAGCATGTTGATGCCCTTGAGGCAGGCAAGCGCGGGAACCGGACTCTTAACAAACTCATGCCAGTCGAGGATGGTGCCGAACGAGTAGATGCAGACCATGTAGAAGCCGCCGGCGGCCAGCAGGGCCAGGGAGATGATCTTGCCG
>CABUWR010000142.1 GCA_902495265.1 uncultured Collinsella sp.
CGCACGGCGGCGCGGGCCATGCCGGTGACGTCCTCGACCTCGAACTGCGTGAGACAGTTGCTGCAGTTGCCGCAGCCCTCGGCGTCGTCTGCCGTGCCGCCCGCGGCGGCCGCCGCATGCTCGGCCGCGGCCTCGTCGCCAAAGTAGCGCAGCATGTATTCGCGCAGACAGCCGGTGGTATTGCAGTAGCCCTCCATCTGGCTGAGCAGGCGGTAGCGGTTCTGGAGCGCCCACGCGCGCTGCTCGTCGTCGAGTGCCTCGTCGGCAGCGTCGCCGCGGTCGATCAAAAAGCGGCGCA
The DNA here is from genome assembly GCA_902495265.1 of uncultured Collinsella sp. Classification (GTDB taxonomy): domain Bacteria; phylum Actinomycetota; class Coriobacteriia; order Coriobacteriales; family Coriobacteriaceae; genus Collinsella. The sequence goes on from CABUWR010000142.1 coordinate 299, forward strand.
TGCGAAAATCATTGCCGTTCCACAGCAGGTGGCAGCTGGCCGGATCGCCATCACGGCCGGCGCGACCCGCCTCCTGGTAGTAGGCCTCGATGCTCTCGGGCACGTTGTTGTGAATCACGTAGCGCACGTTGGGCTTGTCGATGCCCATACCAAAGGCGTTGGTGGCAACCATCACCTGAATATCGTCGTCGATAAAGGCGCGCTGACTTTGGCGGCGGGCGTCGTTACCCATACCGGCATGGTAGTGGCCAACACGAATGCCGCTGGGGCCCAGCGCCTCGGCAAGATTGCCTGCCAGTGCATCGACCGTCTTGCGGGTCGAGCAATACACGATGCCGCTCTCGCTCGAATGCGCGATCACGTAGTCGCGCACCCAGGCGGTCTTGGCCTTGTCGCCCATCTCTTCGCAACCAAAGTAGAGGTTCTTGCGATCAAAACCCGTCACCACGGTCGCTGGGTTTTGCAGGCCGAGCATTTGCTGGATATCGGCGCGCACGCGCTCGGTCGCCGTGGCGGTAAACGCCGCCACGATCGGGCGCCGCGGCAGCGAATCGATAAACTCGCGAATCTGCAGGTAAGCGGGACGGAAATCTTGGCCCCACTGGCTCACGCAGTGGGCCTCGTCAATGGCCACGAGCGGAACGCCGATGCCGCCTTCGGCCGCAGCTTCCTGCGCAAAGGCTAAAAAACGCGGCTCGAGCAAGCGCTCGGGCGCCACGTACATAAGCTGGTAGCGGCCCTCGCGCGCTCGCTTGAGCACGGTGTTTTGCTGGGCCGGGGTAAGGCTGGAGTTGAGATAGCTGGGGCGCGCACCCGCCGCGAGCAGCGCGCGGGTCTGATCCTCCATAAGCGACAGCAGCGGACTCACCACAAAGGTGATGCCGGGCAGCATGAGCGCGGGCACCTGGTAGCAAATGGACTTGCCGGCGCCCGTGGGCATAACGCCCAGTGCATCGCGACCGGCAAGGATCGCATCGACCATGCGGTCTTGTCCCGGGCGAAACGAGGTGTAGCCAAAATAGGCGCCGAGCGTGTCGAGCGCCATCTGCTGCATGCTATCGGTCATGGTTTCCTAACGTCCAAGTCATCTGCCGCCGATTATACGCCGCCACGCGGACCGGTGCCGCGCCGCTGTCGGCCACGGGCGATGCAATCCGAAGGGAACGAACGTGGGATTTTTGGACACTTTCCGGATGAGCGTGGATAATCTCCCACTTTGAGCCCGTCACCAAGCAAAAAACGGGAGATTATCCACGCTCATTCTGCAGATTGCCGCTCTGGCGGGCTTGCAGCGTCGGCCCGTTACGCGGTTTGGTAAAACCGCGTAACTTACATCACCATGACGTAGCGCGATCCCACGTAGTACTGCTTACCCATCAGGACCGGCTCGCCATTGGGACCAGTAAAGCCGGCACGCAGGTTGAGCAGCGGATCGTGCGGAGCAATGCCCAACTCGGCCGCCTGCTCGGCATTGGCGCGAACGGCCTCGACCGTACGGTAGCCAACCGAGACAATCGGGATTCCGCCAACACGCTCGACCTCGGCAAAAATCGACTTGTCCTCAAGATCGGCCGTCAACAGCTCGCGATAGGCATCAAACGGCACAAAGATGTTCTCCTCAAAGATGGGCTCGCCGTCGGCCGTACGCACGCGCTTGATATGCAGCAGCAGCGCATCCTTCTGCAGGCCAAAGAACTCCATCTCGTTTTGGCGCGCCGGCACAATCTGGCGATCGATCACGTGCGCACCGGCCTTCATGCCATTGCCGGCACACAGCGCGGTAAACGTCTGCAACGTCGAGGCGTGAAACTGGCGATTGATGTGCGGCGTGGAGACAAAGGTGCCACGGCCCTGCTGCTTAACCAGGTAGCCATCGGAGCACAGCTCCTCGACGGCGCGGCGCACCGTAATGCGGCTCACGTCGTACTGCTCGGCTAGCTCAAGCTCGGACGGAATACGCTCCTTGGGTGCATAAACACCTTTCTCGATCGCATCCTTGATTTCGTCGTAAATCTGCTGGTAAAGCGGTGCATTTTTGGGCGCAGGCATATCTAATCACTCTTATCGAAATATTGAAATAACTAATACGTATATAACGTCTAGTTTCATGTTACCTCATATTGATAAAACGATACACCCTCCCTACCAAAAAGCGACAGCTTCATTTTGGTAGGTTTTACCTGGGCAAACGAGAGCCCCTCGAAAGCAACGGGGCTTTCGGGAGGCTCGTTCGGATGGGTTGCGCTTAACCGGCAAAATGCCAATACCCTACTTGCCGTCGTCCTGCTGCAGGCTGTCCTGCTCGCTGAGGCGCGCCTGCCTGCTGGCCATGCGCGCGGGCTTGTCGGGATCGGGTACGGCCGTGGGCATGGGCTCGTCGACATGACCGCCCCACCATCCGCCCACAAAGTTGAGCGTGTGGAACACATTGATCACGGCGCCGGGATCGATGTCGCACACCAGCTTGATAATGTCCTGGCTCTCGTAGGTCGAGACAACGGCGTGCAGCAGGTACATCTTTTCGCGGCTGTATCCGCCGATGACCTCGGCGCAGCTAATGCCGTGCTGAAAATGGTCAACATAGGCGGTCATGACCTCGTCCGCCTTGCGCGTCGTGATCTGCAGCGTCACGCGGTCGTAGCGACGATAGAAGCTGTCGATGGTCTTGGTCGAAATAAACTGGAACACGATGGAGTACGCAGCGTTGTCCCAGCCAAACATAAAGCCAAAGATCGCCAGGATAAAGCAGTTAAAGCCAAAGATGACGCCCCAGATGGTCTTGCCCGTGTGGTTGGAGACCCACAGCGCGATAAAGTCGGTGCCGCCGGTGGATGCGCCGGATTTAAGCGCGATGGCAGCGCCCAGACCCGAGACCACGCCGCCAAAAATGATAAGCATGATCTTGTCGCCCAAAAACGGAGCGAAGTGAAAGACGTTGAGGAACAGCGACGAGAGCACGACCTGCATCATCGAGAAGATGACGAAGCGCTTGCTAATGCCGCTCCAGCATAGGAGCGCCACGGGGATGTTGAGCGCGAGCATACCGAGCGAGATGTCGATGTGAACGCCGCCCAGCGAGGTAACGCGATCGAGCAGGACCGCGACGCCGGTGAGACCGCTCGGGAGCAGGTCGGCGGGCTGAATGAACGCCTGGATCAGAAACGTTTGAAGAATGGCGGATATGGTGACCGCCACAGCGGTAATGGCGCGGCGGACGATGGTAAGGCGGCCGAGCACGAGCACGCGGTCCGTGAGCTGATCGATGGCGTTCGCCACGTAGGCTCCTTTCGAAGGCAAATCTAGTTGTGAGGCATGTCGGCGATTGTAGCACGGAGCGTGCGAGGGCGCTTCAATTCGCCCTCCCTCGACAACCAAAGCGGGACCAACAACCCCCACGACCAAAGGCCCAAATTACAAGTGAGTAGACTTTTTATGATCTGCCGAGCACGCCCAAAACCGCCAACTCTGTGACCTGCGGTTTTACAAAGGAAGATATGCATTGTGCTCGGCCTGCGCCAAAAAGTCTACTCACTTAGCCCGAATCGAAGCCAAACGGATCAAAATCGAAACCAAATTGAGCCAGTCCACCGCAAAAAACGTTTGAACCCGTGCTTCTCGCGGCGGATTGACACTACAAAGCGGCCAAAATGTCGGTCAGGTTGTCGATGACGACGTCGGCGGCGGACTGGTCCAGGTTAACGCCCTCGTGCGGACGCAGCGCCAGGACGCGGGCGCCGGAGCGCTTGCCAGCCTCGATCCCCATCGGCGAATCCTCGATAACCAGGCACTCGGCAGGCTCCACCCCCAGCGCCTCCATGGCGCGCAGGTAGATCTCGGGGTCGGGCTTAAACGCACTGCACTCATGACCGCTGATGGTGTAATCCAACACGTCGGCGATGCCGGCGATATCCACCAGCTCGTCGATCAGCTCGCGATAGGACGAGCTCGCGATAGCACATTTCACGCCGCGCTCGTGCAGCTCGCGCATCACCGGCTCCGTCTGCTCGTTGAGCAGCTCGGCATACGGAACGGGGTGATCCG
>CABUWR010000143.1 GCA_902495265.1 uncultured Collinsella sp.
CCTGCCGTTTCTTTGCGGTGCGCTCATTCGGTCAAGTGTCCCGTCAAGTGTTTGGTTAGTATCTGGTTTGCAGTCGAAGGCCTATTTTGCCCGCGCTTGCCTCGGTTACTCGCCCTCCTCGTAAGCTCAAATTGAGGTCCATCAGTTTGAGGAGGATGCCATGACTGACCAAGTTTTTGACCGAGCACAGCTGGCCGAAGCCGTCGGCAACGATATTGCCGACATGGCTCACTTTTGGATGCTGCGGAAGTTTCAATTCCTGGAGCCGGCGCGCGAGCAGTTCGAGATTATCGTCGATCCGTGGCTCAGCTATTGTGAGGAACCTTCTCAAAACGAAATCATGGCCTACAACATGGCGTTTACCGATTGGCTGTTGTTTGAGCGCCCCTATTACCACGGCAAGACGCTGTTGGAGCTGTATGTGGACGAGCCACCGGCGTCAATTTCTCCTGCTTCGCTCAGGCGACTTAAGCAGGTGCGTGACACGCAGTATTTCTCGCGTTTTGGCATTTTGGACAAGGATCCCGCGACTGGCATGGTCGTGCTGAAGGACACGCGCACCGACTGTCGCTTTGACGTCTACGACCCACATATCGTGCAAAAGGAGCACCGGAGCGATGGCGCGATTGCGGTGCGGCTCGCGTGCGTCGACGATGTCTGGCTGACGGCGGGGCAGCTCTACCTGTATGACATCGCGCGCCTGAGCGACACGGCGGTTGACGGGCCGGGTGCGGTGCATCCCGAGGACCTAGAGGACGGTTTCGACACCTCGTGCATCAGCTTCTTTTTGCGCCTGGTCCGCGACATCATGGGCGCCCAGGGACGGTACGTGAAGTCCCTCAACATCTACGAGCAGGAGTGGGAGTAGGGGATGGGCTGTCGCAGCGCCGCCTGTCTATTTGTCTCGGTCTGTAACGTTTAGAGGCCGTTTGGGGCCGTAACTGTTACAGATCGAGATGAACAAGTGCAGACTCGGCTGAATGTCTCGATCTGTAACAACAAGGGGCCGTTTGGCCTTCTAACTGTTACAGATCGAGACGGAAGGTTGGCGCCTGCCGAAAGATCTCGATCTGTAACGGGAAGGGGCCAAAAAACGGTCTAACTGTTACAGATCGAGACAAAGGTTGGACGCACGACTGAAAATCTCGTTCTGTAACAACAAGTAGAGGCCCAAAGACTGTCTTCCTGTTACAGATTGAGACGTTTGCCGACAGCGGCAACGGTGGCAATGGCCCATTTCTCCGATGTGGTGGTGATGGAAGTGTCTAATATCGTTTTCAAACAGAAGCATGCAACACGTAACACCTTGGCGCGGAATAGGATGCTTGCCAGGCTCACGGAGGCGGCTGAACAAGGCGTGCTGCTTGTGACGCACGACAATGCCGAGCTCATGTGGCTGCGGCGTCATGTGGGAACCGATGATATTGCGGAGCCCGAGCCGTATTTGTTCTGCTTGCAACATGATTGGGGTGTACTGACACCGGCGGAGCGAGCGCTGCGCACCATCAAAGGGCTTGCAGAGTTTCATCCCGATTGGGCGTTTTGGGGTTATGACGCGGCGCTTTTGTGGGGTCTGGAGGTGCCGAATGATCTGCTCGGGCCACGATATCTTGTTAAGACAGGTTGCTCGGTACCGCTGAGTGCAGGATGCCGGCTGTTGCGTCCGCAGGCGGCGGGTGCGCTTGAACAAGTCGACGGCGTGCGGGCGACGCCGTTTTGGCGCACGGTAGAGGATTGCCTGCTGCGCGTGCCGTTTTCGTATGGCTTGGCGATTGCCGATTCTGCGTTGCGAGCAAAGGGCGTATCGCGCGATGACTTTTGTGAGCGGCTTCGTATGGATTGTGAAGGCAAGCGCGGGTATCGTAGAGCGCAGGTGATTGCGTCGTATGCGGACGGGCTGTCCGAAAACGGCGGCGAGTCTCGTTTTCGGGCGTTCTTTATTGCGTATGGCTTTCCAGTTCCGGAGCTGCAGGTGGAGTTTCGTGATCCGCTCGATTCGAGCCAAGTGTTTCGCGTTGATTATTTTTGGAGGCTCGAGGACGGGACGTGCGTGATTGGCGAGCTCGATGGAAAGGGAAAGTATGCCTTACAGAACGACGAGGGTCGGGAGTCGATCGACCCATTCGTGGCAGAACGTCAGCGGGAGTCCCATCTGACAATGCTCGGGCACAAGGTGCTTCGGTTTACGTTTGATGAGCTCAAGAATCCGGGGAAGCTGGTTGAGAAGATGAGGCTGGCGGGTATTCCGCGACGGGCCGATCTGGCTGAGGAATGGAGATGCCGGTGGTATGGGCGCTGAGGGGTGCAGCTGACGCGGATGTGGTTGTTCCTGTCAAGTTTGTCTCAATCTGTAACAACAAGGGACCGTTTGGCCTCGTAACTGTTACAGATTGAGACAAAGGTTGGCGCCTGCCGAAAGATCTCGATCTGTAACATTTGGAAGGTTAAAGACGGTCTACCTGTTACAGATCGAGACATTTCCCGGATGTCGCTGGGGTGGGACTGCAACGCATTCCGTTCCCCGCATCTCCTCCTTTCTCCGTTAACCGATATGTCCGCAGCAATCCTGCCGCGCTGGGTAATAATGGACAAATGTTGAAGTTTTCTGAGAGGGAGGATCTCGATATGGCGACTGCCGATCGTCCCACGTTGTTTATCAATGCGACCGTTCTGGATGGCTCGGAGCATATGGAGCCACAGCCCGATATGGCCGTGGCCGTTGAGCGCGGTGTCATCACCTGGATTGGTCCGAGCGCTGTGGCGCAGGCGCCTGTAGGTGCCGAGGTTATCGACCTGGCCGGCGCGTACCTCATGCCGGGTCTCATCAATATGCATGTGCATCTGTGCGGTTCGGGCAAGCCGGTTTCGGCGGGAGATGCCGGCGCGCTGATGAAAAAGCTCGACAATCCTGTGGGCCGCTCCATCGTGCGCCATATCCTCAAGGGCAGCGCTCAGCAGCAGCTGGCAAGCGGCGTGACCACGGTGCGCGGTGCAGGCGACCCGCTGTTTGCCGACATCGCCGTGCGCAACGCCATCGACACCGGTAAGTATCAGGGTCCGCGTCTGGTAGCGCCGGGAACGGGCGTTACGGTGCCGGGTGGCCACGGTGCGGGCCTCTTTGCGCAGGTCGCCAATACCCCCGGCGAGGCGGCCCAGCAGGTGCGCGACCTGTATGCGCGCGGTGCCGACGTCATCAAGCTATTCGTGACGGGCGGCGTGTTCGATGCGACTGAGGTGGGCGAGCCGGGCGTGCTGCGCATGCCGGTCGATGTCGCCGCGGCGGCGTGCAAGGCGGCGCACGAGGTCGGCCTTCCGGTCATGGCCCATGTCGAGAGTACCGAAGGTGTGAAGGCAGCGCTTCGGGCCGGCGTCGATACGATCGAGCACGGCGCTCCGCTGACGCCTGAGATTCTGGAGCTGTACCGCGGCGCCGCGGGAACACAGCTCGAGGGACGCGCACCGAGCGTGACCTGCACGATCAGCCCCGCACTGCCGTTTGTATTGCTCGATCCGGAGAAGACTCATTCGACCGATACGCAAAAGAAGAACGGTGACATCGTGTGCTCGGGCATCATCGAGAGCGCCCGTGCCGCACTGGAAGCTGGCGTTAAGGTGGGCCTGGGCACGGACTCGAGCTGCCCGTTCGTGACGCAGTACGACATGTGGCGTGAGGTGGCCTATTTTGCCAAGTATGTCGGCGTGAGCAACGCCTTCGCGCTGCATACGGCTACGCAAGTCAACGCCGAGCTGCTGGGGCTGGGCGGCGAGACCGGCACAATCGAGTGCGGCAAGGCCGCCGATATCCTGGTGACGCGCGAGAACCCGCTCGATGACCTGTGCGCTCTGCGTGAGCCGATGCATGTGATGTGCCGCGGTGACCTGGTGCGCAAGCTGAAGGTCAAGCACATCCCCGAGGTTGACACCGAGCTCGACGCGATTATGGCTATGCCAGCAGAAGCCCTGGCAGAGGAGCTCACTCGCGACGGCGTAGCTTAGGCGCTGGCGCGACGGCTTCATCGAATGATGTCGCCCCATGCAAAAAGCCGAGGTCTCAACACGAGGCCTCGGCTTTTAATTTGTCCTATGGTGTAGCGACTAGGAGCGGGTTTCCATCTTGGCGTGGCACTTGGGGCAGGTGACGCGGATCTTGCCCTTGCCCTTGGGGACGGACAGTATCTGGCCGCAGTTGGGACACTTGAGGTATGCCGTGGTTTTGCGGCCCTTCCACATCTTCTTGGCCGTTCGCTTGGCGCGCTCAAAGTCCTCCTTGCTCGTTCCGGCTGCGCGCGAGGTGCTGGCCGCTGCAGTTCCACCGCCCAA
>CABUWR010000144.1 GCA_902495265.1 uncultured Collinsella sp.
CCCAGACGCTGCTAGAATCCGAGGGCGTCGTGGTCACCCGCGCCGTCAACGGCAACGAAGTCGTCGATCTGTACCTGTCTCATCCCGCCGGCAGCTTCGATGCGATCCTGATGGACATTATGATGCCGGACATGGACGGCTATGAGGCAACCCGCGCGATTCGCCTGAGCGAGAAGGTCGATGCAGCCGACATCCCCATCATCGCGCTCACCGCCAATGCCTTTGCCGAGGACGCCAAGGCGGCACACGACGCCGGCATGAACGCCCATCTGTCCAAACCGCTCGACTTTAACAAGCTCAAAAACATACTCGCCCGCATCAAGAAAAACGGATCCGTTTCGCTATAGTTTGTGCCCAACCACCACGCACGACCAGAAAGGAAGCCAACGATGTTTAGGCCCTTACGTCGAAAGAAACGCGCCATCACTGACGAGGAAGCGCGCGAACTGCTCGCCACCTGCAAGCGCGGCGTCTTTGCCGTCAACGGCGACGATGGCTACCCGTACGCCATTCCCGTCAACTACTTCTTCGACGCCGAGCACGACAAGATTTATTTCCATGGCGCCAAGGCCGGCCACAAGGTCGACGCACTCAAGCGCGATGACAAGGTCTGCTTTACCGTTTACGGCAACGAGTGGTACAAAGACGGTGACTGGGCTCCCTACGTTATGAGTACCGTGGTCTTTGGCCGCTGTCGCCTGGCGAATGACACCCCCGCGTTTATCGAGGACAAAGTCCGCCAGCTCGCCCTTAAGTACTACCCTTCTGCCGAGGAGGTCGAAGAGGAAATCGCCAAGGACATTAAGGGCGTCCAGCTCTACGAGATTACGATTGAGCATCTCTGCGGCAAGCAGATTCAAGAAAAGTAAGCCTCAAGAACAGGCGTCACAAATGGCAATATGGCCCGGTTCCAACCCACCTTGGAACCGGGCCATATGCTTATGAAGCGTCGGCGGCTATGTGCGCAAGCGCCTCAACGAGCTCCTGCGAGCTCACGGGTTTACTCAGGTGCGCGTCCATGCCCGCCTCGCGCGAAAGTCTGCGGTCGTCGGCAAAGGCATTGGCACTCACGGCGATAATCGGCGTGGTCGCGGCATCCTCGCGATCGAGCGCTCGAATCTGACGCGTGGCCTCAAGGCCATCGATGCCAGGCATCATGATGTCCATCAACACCACGTCGTACTCGTGCGGTGCGCTCGCAGCAAACGCCTCAACGGCAGACTCGCCATCCTTAGCATGCGTCACGACGGCACCGGCACGGCTGAGCGTAAACTGCGCGATCTCGGCATTCAGATCGTTATCCTCTACGAGCAAAACGCGCAAGCCCTGGAGCGCATCGCCATCGCCCGCATCCGCGCGAACTGCCTGAGGAATCTCGGAGCGCTTGCATTTCTCGAACGGCAGGCGGATGGTAAACGTCGTCCCCTGCCCCAAGACGCTCGTAAAGCTCATGGTTCCGTCCATAAGCTCCACCAGCTGTTTTGCGATAGGCGCGCCCAGGCCAGTTCCCGATGAAGCGCCTTCCACCTGCTGCTCCTCGCGGCAAAACGGCTCGTAGAGGTGCTGTTGGAACTCCTCGCTCATGCCAATACCGTTGTCGGCGATCGTGTATTCATAGACGGGGACGCCATCTACAGGCTCCACCTCGCGGCACACCAGGCGAACATATCCGCCCTGGCGGTTGTACTTGACGGCATTACCGGCAATATTGAGCAACAAGCGCTTGAGGTGCGTCACGCTCACCCGCGCATAGGGATGATTAAGCGTCTGCTGGTCGCAGATAATTGTCACCAGACGCTCCTCGGCCTGGCGCTCCAGAATATCGCGCACTTCACAGTTGAGGGCCACCAAATTTATGGGTACGAGGTTCAGGTCGACCTGTCCGCTCTCCAGGCGACTCATATCCAGGGCCTCGTTGGCAAGGTCGATCAGCAGTCCCGATGCCGTCCAGATCTTTGAGCGGCACTCAGTCTGCTTTTGCAGATCGTCCGCATTGGCATCGCCAACCTCGACCATGCCGCGAATGCCGTTGATGGGCGTGCGCAGATCGTGGCTCATGCGACGCAGAAACTCTGTCTTTGCCGAGTTGGCAGACGAGGCCTCACGCGCCGCCTTTGCCAGCTTGTCGCCATAGTCGCGCTCCTGCTGCAGCAAGTCCGTCAAACGTCGACGATCAGCGCGGCGACGCACCGTCACAACAACGGCTATAACACCGCCGTAGAGCACCAGCACGCCGGCGGCAACAGCCGCGGCGACCTCAAAGTAGCGCTGCGCCGAGGCATAGGTATACACATAGAATTTGTGCGCTTTCCAAATGTGCCCAAATACCACTCGCCGTCGGCGTTGACCAATCTGACCTTACCAGCCAGGCATCGATCCTTAATACCGTCGACAATGAAGACATCCGTCGCAGGCAGATCGAACACGCCCAATACGGTGGGTTCAACGGCATTGGTCGCAACGACCTTGCCGTCGCTTTCGATCACGATATTGCCGCTATCGATGGTTTCATAGCCATCAAGCAAGCTCTGCAGTTTGAGCGTATTGCTTGCAACCGCCTTCGCGCTCTGATGCCTTACCGCGATAACGATGCCCTCGCCATCCTGCCGAGTCACGCAGCCAATGTCTGCGACCGAATCATCCGAAAGCGTAATGCGGGCGGTATAGGACTTAAGCGGATGAGTTGCCACCTCCAGCACGGGCGCTTCCTTGAGATACGTAGCGAGCGACCCGTAGCCCACATCGCCCGTCGAGGACTCGGACACCAAATTGCCCGATGCATCCGTCACAATCAGCGCGCTCACGTTGAACTGGTCGGCGTATTGCTCCAGCATGGCGTTATCCACCGAACCGTCGCGCTCCATATCGCGAGCAGCCTCTCCGGCAATCTCCATAACGCGAATCAGGTTTTTGGTCGCATAGGCGCTGTTGAACGCGTCGTAGGAAAGGCTCTGCGTCGCCACGTAATCGACAACGTCGGCAAAGCGCTGCTCGGCTTGGGCCGTCGTGTAACCGTAGCTCATCATGCCGGCAACAACCGAGAGCGCTATCCCCAGCAGAGCGACAAGGAGCCATGCCCCTGTCGAACGATTGTCCCGCTCCTGAGCGGCGTGGTCGGGCGCATCGATCATGACAGGCCCTCCATATTCAAAAATGGCGAAGGGTCATCAAAGTACTTTGACACTAGGCGTTCCATGGTGCCATCGGCAAGCATTTCTTGGTAGGCATGAGTGAGCTTGACGTCGATGCCGCGCGTATCGTTGATATCGAAAGCGGTGCCCAAACCAACCTCTAGCAGCGGCTCATCCAAAATGCGATATGTCACACCATAGTCTTTTTCGTAGGTGAGAAACGAGGACTCATGCGCGGCGATAGCGTCGACCAGGCCCTCGACGAGCGCCGGGTTCAGATATGAACCGTCCGAAAAGCTGTAGAGCTCCTTGATCTGCGGAACGTTTTCATTTGTGCGATTGAGCAAAATGCCCTCGGGCTTGGTGGTGGACTGAACCGCCACGATCTTATCCTCAAGATCGGCAAGCGTGTAGATATCGCTCTGGGGATCGACCGCGACCACCTGGCGGCTCGCAAGGTACGGGCCGGCCCAACGATATTCGTTTTCGCGACCCGTCATACTAAAGCTGCCCATGACACAATCGAGTTCGCCGCTCGCCAGCAGCTCTTTCTTCTTTTCCCAATCGATCATCTGGTATTTTGGCTTGTAACCAATGCGGGCCAAAGCCTCGGTTAATATCTCGACGTCCAGGCCAACGATATCGCCGTACTCATCGGTATATACAAACGGTGGATAGAGGTCGCTGCCGACGTTGAGCGTCTTAAGGTCGTCGTCCTTTACCTGCGTGGCGTCCGGGCCTTTTGATGCAGACACCGAGGCTCTGCCATTCGACCCGGAGCAGCCGGCTATCGCTACGACAAAGGCACTCGCCACTGCAAGCGCGACAAACAACGATATGGACACCGAGCGGCGAGGTCTTTTCATCGAGCTCCAGAAGATCCTGTTTACAGACTGAAATGGCTAAAGATAATACCAAACGAAACCACTCGAGCGTCCAATGGTTACAGACGTTTTACCATGCGGGGCCTTCCAGCCGACTTGGCAGAAGGCCCCGCATTCAGCGCACACTTACCGTGCATTAAAAACGTAGCGGTCCAGGCGGTCGCACGCCTCCCTTACGCGCGAAAGCGGCAGCGCCAGATTCACGCGAATGTGGCAGGGCCCGTGGAACGGGCGGCCGTCCTGATATCCCACGCCCAC
>CABUWR010000145.1 GCA_902495265.1 uncultured Collinsella sp.
AACAGGCCGCAAAGCCAGGCCAGGTCAATATCCTCTGTCGACCAGCCCTGCTCGCGCGCCACGGCATCGCATGCCTCGGCAACATGGTACGTATGCTCGATTTTGAGCGCGATACGTGGATTGGCGGCATCGTAAGCATCGGTATAGCGTTTGAAGGCCGCGGTCGCCCGGCCCCGATCGATAGCTGTCATAATGACTTCCTAAAAAGCTGTGTCTTTCGATCCGGTGGCAATTGTAGGTGAACTCGGTTGCCACCGGACGATGATTCTGCCATGTCGTTGCCTGACCCAACGAATCCAATTTCTCACCGAGCCGGTCTGCTTCTTCTGGTACCATGGTCAAACTTTACTGTAGCAAAGCGTGACGTGGGCTTTTGTACACCGTCAGCGGAAATGGGGGTTTCATGGCACAGGAAGCGACCGCCAACGAGCAAAAGAAATTCAAGGTCCCGCGTATCCCGGGTGACATCATGATCTATCCCATGATCGTTGGCCTTTTGCTCAATACTTTCTGCCCGCAGGTCTTTGAGATCGGCGGCTTCTTTACCGCCGCCTGCCGCGGCGGCTCCAATACCATCGTCGCTGCGATTCTGCTCTTCGTGGGTGCCGGCATCAGCTTTAAGTCCACGCCGGGCGCTATCAAGACCGGCATCGTCGTACTGATCCCCAAGCTTGTTGTTGCGGCGGCCCTTGGCTTGGGTGTGGCATATTTCTTTAACGACAACTTCCTGGGCCTGAGCTCCGTGTCTATCATCGGCGGCATCACGTTTTGCAACATGGCGCTCTATACGGGCATCATGGGCGAGTTCGGTGATGAGTCCGAGCAGGGCGCTGTCGGTATCCTGTTCTTTACGGCCGGCCCCGCCGTCACGATGATCATCCTCGGCGTCTCGGGTCTCGCCAACATCCCCGTCGGCACCATCATCGGATCTATCCTGCCGCTTGTTATCGGCATGGTCCTGGGCAACTTGTTCCCGTTTATCAAGAACCTGCTGGTCCCCGGTGCCAATCCCGCGATCGCTGTCATCGGTTTTCAGCTTGGTGCGTCCATGAGCCTTTCGAGCTTTATCACCGGCGGTATTTCGGGCATCCTGCTGGGCCTCATCACGCTCTTTATCGTCGGTCCCATTACCTTTGCCTTCGAGCGCTTGTGTGGCGGTAACGGTAAGGCGGCTGTGGCATGCTCCACCATTGCCGGCACGGCTATGACCACGCCGGTCGCCCTCGCCGAGGTCGCTCCGCGCTATGCCGAGCTTGCGCCCACCGCGTATGCGCAGATCGCCACCGCCGTCATCATCACGGCAATCATGGCCCCGATTCTGACCGGCTGGGTCGATAAGAAGTTCTGCCACGGCAAAGAGGATCTGTCGCCTGCCGGTGTCGAGGCCATCGAGGAGGCCGTCGCGACCGACATCGATGGCGAGTAATCGTCGACGCGAGTCAATCAAGCTGGCGTGCAATTCGCGCCGTTTGAGCGCCCGAACGAAAACTGTCTTGCAGTGACGTTCGGGCGCTCTGCTATTATTCCCCTTACCCCTGCGGAGTAGGGGTGTTTATTGCCCAGACACGAATCGGGCGATTCTGACCACTTGGATATTGAAGGGATGGCGTCTGGTGGTTAAGGCACTCAAGATTGAGATATTCCTGCTATGCATGATTGTTCTTATCGGGCTTGCCGCACGAAGCCGCCGCTCCTTGTTCTCGAGCACCCAGCAGCTCTTGTTTAGCATGCTCGGCTACACGTCTACTGCCTACATTTTCTTCGATATGATCTGGACGCTCTCAGACGGCGTGAGCACTCCTGTAGGCATCACGGCCAACTGGATTTCCAACGCGGTTTCGTTTTCGCTGTTCGCCATCGCGTGCCTCATTTGGTTTTTCTATTCCGAGACGATGCAGGGCTCTCGCCTTTTGACCGCGCGCTATAGGGTGGCGCTCGTGACGTTGCCAACCGTATTGGTGGTCGTGCTGGCATTTACCAGCTACTGGACGCACGCTATGTTCTATATCGATGCGCAGGGCGTATATCGTCGCGGAGCGCTTTATATGATTCAACCTATCGTTAGCTACTGCTACATCATATATACGTCTTTGCATGCCTTTATTCAGACTCGAAAAGTCGAAAGTCTGCAAAAGAAGGCCATTTATCGCACCCTCGCCTTTTTTGCGGTTCCCGCTCTGGTGGGTGGTACCTTCCAGGTTTTGTTTTCGGTACCGGGCCTTTGCGTCGGTATAACGCTGAGCATCCTGCTGCTCTACATCATCTACCAGGAGCAGCTGATCTCGACCGACCCGTTGACTGGCCTCAACAATCGCAACCGTTTTGAGACCTATATGCTGTCGCTGTTCTCGGGTGCTGACCAGGCCGATGATGTGTATCTGCTTATGATGGATGCCGACGGCTTTAAGCAAATTAACGACCGGTATGGACATGTTGAGGGCGATCATGCCCTCCAGGTCATATCTGCTACGCTCAAAGAGGTCTGCTCGGCGTCTGGTGGTTTTATCGCACGTTATGGCGGCGATGAGTTCGTGGTGCTCCAGAAGGCAGCGGCGGAACAGGACATCATAGACCTGTGTTCGGCGATTAACGACGAGCTCGCTCATGCCGAGGTGCCGTATCTGTTGCGGATGTCCATCGGCTATGCACGGGTCGGTGATGATGTCGATACCTGGCAAGACTTACTTCGCGCTGCCGATGCGGAGCTCTACCGCGTCAAGGCCGAGAAAAAGAAAGCCGGCGTTCAGATACGCTAGGAAAAGGGGCACACGACCGCATGGATGGTCGTGCGCCCCTATTGCGTTGGCGGGATTAGTAGCGGCTGTCGAAGATACGCCTCGGTTTTTTCTTGGAACGAGGCAGTTCGCTAGGCTTTTTTGGGTTTGTTGACGATGATGATGCCGCCGCAGACCAACAACAGGGCAACGATGACGGTAACGGGGCTCGTGCCAGCGCCCTCGCCGAGCAGCAGCGCGCTCAGCACCACACCAAAGACGGGGTTCATAAACCCAAAGACCGAGACGCGGCTGACGGGGTTGACGGCAAGCAGGCGCGACCACAGCGAGTAGGCGACCGCGGAGATAAGCGCCATGTAGATGATGAGCGCGATGGCGGGGGCGATTTCGGTGGGGGAGAGCGCACCGCCCATCAAAAAGCTGATGGCGGTAAGGACCAAGCCACCGACTAAAAACTGCCAACCGGCGAGCAAGACGCCGTCGTGCTCGCGCGAGAAGATGCCAATGAGGCAGGTCGAAAGGGCACCCGCGACGGTGGAGGCTAGGATAAAGCCCTCGCCGTCGAGCGTAAAGCCAAAGGTGCCGTCTGCGCCCGAAAGGTTGACGAGCGCGACGCCGGCAAAGCCCAGCATACAGCCAAGCACCTTGGCCGTATCGAGCTCCTCGGTGCGAAACGCCAGGGCGGCAAAGAGGATTGCGAGGAAGTTGGCGCTGGCTTCGATGATGGAACTCGACATGGCGCTTGCACGGGAGAGTCCCAGGTAGAAAAAGAAGTACTGCCCGATAGTCTGGAAGAGCGACAAGATGCAGATGGGTTTGATATCGCGCGCTTGCGGAACGAGTGGACGGCGCTGAGCCGCGCTCATCCCGACGATAACCAGGGCGCCGGCAAGCGTAAAGCGCAAACCTGCGAAGAGCAGCTGCGAGGCGCCGTCGTGCGAGGGAATGCCAAAGAGGCCGTAGCCGATCTTGATGCAGGGGAAAGCCGATCCCCAGAGCGCGCAGCAGACGAGACAGCCCAGGACGAGTCCGGGCAGGGTGGCGAGATACGGCTTGCGGCTTTCCATGATGTCCTTCCTGTATGCGCGAAGCAAAAAAGAACCCGCCACCGGGTGTGCCGGTGGCGGGTGTTGTTACCCGAGGGGATTGTACCCGATGGGACGCATTAAGCGAAGTAGGCCACGCCGCTCTCAAAGATCGGCATGAACTTATCGCCGGGGACATGCTCGGGCACGTTGCGGTACAGGTTGTCGCCGCGACGCTCGGCATGGCCCATCTTGCCCAGGACACGGCCGTCGGGGCTCGTGATACCCTCGATGGCGAGTGCGGAGCCGTTGGGGTTGACGGAAAGATCCATGCTGGGCTTGCCGTCTTCGCCCACGTACTGCGTGGCGACCTGGCCGTTGGCGATCAGCTTATCCAGCACCGGCTGGGGAGCCACAAAGCGGCCCTCGCCGTGGCTGATGGCAATGGTGTGCATCTCGCCCACCTC
>CABUWR010000146.1 GCA_902495265.1 uncultured Collinsella sp.
AGGGGTAGCTAAAACAGCCCCGTCCCAAATTAGCTACCCCGGGAGCCCCGCTCCAAAAAAGACTGGTCGTGCCTGGGTGTTGCGCACTAGGAGGGGCTTGCGGCGCGGCGATAAAATCTCGGCATCCGTCATCTTTCGCTACATGAGGAGTTGATGTGCGATGATAGGCCTTAGTGTATTCGATCTTCTCGTTTTGCTAGTTGTATTTGGTGGTGTCGCGGCTGTTGCCTTTGCCGTTATCTTGAACAAGGAATCGTCGAATAAGCCTCAGCCTCCGCAGTCCAATTCGTACCAGCAAATGCCTCCTGTGCAACAGGTCCCGCCGACGCAGCAGGTGCCGACGGCAATCGATGATGCTCAGCCAGTTGAGTCCGCTCATTTTTGCCCACAGTGTGGCTCAATGTTGGAGGCAAACGCATCCTTCTGCCAAAACTGCGGAGCTCCCGTCAACCATCAGTGATTTTTCTGGGACGGGGATTAAATAATCATTCGGTACACAATGATTATTTAATCCCCGTCCCATTTTCATCAGGCGTTACCGACTTTTTTACTCGCCGGGAATTGTTGCGCAACAGATTTTGCTTTTTCGGGCTTAGCGTATTCTCAGGTCTTACTCACCTCTCGATCGAAAGGGGCAACCATGCCAAGAACAAGAAAAATGAAATGGGGGATGCTCCTTACGGCCGGCCTTGCACTGGCTGCCAGTCTTGTCGTGGCGCCGCTCGGTGCCTACGCTGGCGACGTTCCGACGCCCGAGCTGAAAGATACGTATGAGCTTGAGAATTCGATATATGTAAACCGTTCGCCTTCTGGAAGGTATGTGCTGTACGGGGATGCATCTGAAGAAAAGTTCTATTTACTAGACACCGAGGATTGGTCTCGCACCATAGTAGATATTGATCCCGAGAGTGATGACTATAAAAATGCATACTGCTTTTCAGCTGACGAAGAGACCTTTTACTGTTTCAATAGAGCGAACGATTCCGTAATTGCATATGATCTGTCCAATGACAAGTCAGAAGAATATCCGCTGGGCTCCGCGGTTCCATCTGACGTGCTTGATGACGATGATGGCGATGTCAGGCTTCAAATATCTGAGGACAACAAATCGCTTTTTATAACATCCCTAGTATATGATTCGCGTTCAGAGGATTATTACGCGGTTTTTAGCGTAGTTGATTTTAAGAACAGCAATACAGCGACTAAATACGAATTTACGTCATCCGATGACTACTCTTTGGATGGCCCTGCTTGGATTTCAAATGATGGCAAATACGGCTATGTTATAAGGGATTATTGCGGCGACGATTACGATTCACATTCGTACTACGACGTGGTAACGCTCGACCTGAAGGATAAGGAAGCCGTCAACACGTCTGAATTTGACAGGGCGGGCAATACGGTTGTCGTTAACGATGACGGCTCCGCCATCGGTCCCTGCCTCTATGTCTCAAAAAAGGGTGACGCAACCTGCACCTACTACAGCAATCTGGAATACAACACGCTTAATCAGGACGGATCGCTCGTTCTTGGCTTGTATAACGAAAACAGTGATGGACTCGGCTCCAGCTCTTCTGAGCTGGAAAGCCTTGAAATGATTGTCGTCGATAACAAGACAGGCGAAACAAAATGGAGGACTAAGTACCCTAATGATCTCCCCTTTATGAGTGAAGGTGGATATGGCGCTCTATCGAATGACGGTAGGTTTGCATTGGCCAATGGTTCGGACGACAACGATAACAATCTGTTGTATCTGATTGATACAAAGACGGGCGCACATTCTCAGATTAATTTGAGGGGTTCGCTGGAATACGACCGCGCAGGCGACGACGGCTACATGGGGTCTGCGTGGTTCTCGAAGGACTGCTCATTGATTTACGCCGTTCAAGATAATAAGGATGACGGTTTTAGGATCGATGTCTACAAGAGCGGCATCTCCCAGCAATCCCTTTTGGCCGATTCGCAAAAGGACGACAGCTCATCCTCGTTCAATCCCATTCTCATCGTCGTTATTGTTGCGATTCTCATCGCGGCGGGCGTTGGCGGCTTTTTTGTCATTCGCATGCGCAAACACTCTAAGGCATATGCGGCGGTTGCGAATAACACCGCATATACAGCGCCTCAGCAGACGATGCCGCAGAATTTCGTCGGACAGCAGGCTCAGGCCCAGCCGCAGCAGGCTCCTGCGCCCTCGGATGCGCCGCGATTCTGTA
Source organism: uncultured Collinsella sp. (assembly GCA_902495265.1). Taxonomy (GTDB): domain Bacteria; phylum Actinomycetota; class Coriobacteriia; order Coriobacteriales; family Coriobacteriaceae; genus Collinsella. The sequence continues at coordinate 2,214 of CABUWR010000146.1, forward strand.
GCTCGTGCGGAAGCCCGCTTACGCCCGCTTCTCAATTCTGCCCACATTGCGGCGCGCCGGTAAAGCACTAAGCGCATGCCGGTGGAGCGATTAAAACAGAATCGCGACATGTTGATGGTCGCGGGCATCTTGGCGGTGCTCGCGACCATTGCGGATATGTTTCGCGATACCGTGGGATTCTCTTGCAACCCTATCTACTTGGTCCATGTCTTGGGATACATCGCCTTTTTCAGCGCAGCGTTTATGCTTGGCGACTATCTGATCGATCAGTTCCTGGTGGGACGCAAGTGTATTGTTGACGTCCCTCGGCAAGACCATGCTGGATGGTTTGACAACTTGTGCGACATGGCGTTCTCTGGCATCCCGCAGACGTACGCATTCGGCGGCATCATAAAACTGGGCGCAATCATCTACGCCTGCTGGTCCCCGCTGTTGGTCCTGCTGTTCCCGGGCGTGATCTGGTGGGACACTCGCCAGCAGCTTTTGCAGTACAACGGCTTGCCCAATGCCTTGTCGGACGGCGTCATCACCGACCACCATCCAGTGCTCGATACCTATCTGTACGGATGGTTTACCGACCTGGGTCGTGCGATAGGAAGCGTTGATGCTGGGGTGTACGCCTTCTGCCTGGTACAGGCGTTTCTGACGGCGTGTGCCCTGGCGTGCTGCCTTGTTTTGGTACGCCGCATGGGCGGCGGACGTGGCGTTTGCCTGACACTGCTGGCGTTTTTGTGCCTATATTGGCACCTTCCCATTTATGCCTCGGCCATGGCAAAGGACGCCACTTTCCTGCCTTTTTTCCTACTGTTCTCGGTTGCTTCCATTGAGGTCATGCGTTCGAGGGGGCAACTCTTGAGGGTCCCCGGTTTCCTTGCTGTATACGTTGCACTTCTGCTTCTGGTTTCGCTGACGCGTAAGACTGGCCTGATTCTCGTGCTGATCGTCCTGGTTGTCGTGTTCTTCAAGGTAGCGGGTCGGCGCGGGCGAGTTGTCGTTGCGGCAATGGCGGTCGGCGCTTCTCTGTTTATGACGGTCCTTATGCCCACAGCCGTGCTTCCGGCTTTGGGGTGCGAGCCTGGTGGCAAGCAGGAGGTCTACGGTCTCATGTTTCAGCAATCCGCGTTGCTGATGCGTGACCACGGGGACGAGCTTCCGGAATGGCAGCGTCAAGAGATCGAGCGCGCCATCGGGGAGGATGGTAAGAACAACTACACGTGGTTTTTAACCGACTCCGTTAAAGACTCCACGTTTGGTAAGGCCGACGAGCTCGATTTTGCAGCCTATTTTGGCGCGTGGGCAGCGGGGTTCCTGCAACATCCACTTTGTTATCTCGAGGCGTATCTGGGAGTGCAGATTGGCTGGTATGCCATGCCGGTGGCGGGAAGCGAGGCCCTGTCGCCCTATGTGACTCCTGTCGACGGGCACAACGTGAGCCATGTGTTTCCCCGCTCGCGGGACCTGGGATTGAGCTGGTCCGATGCGACCTTGGGTCGCAGTGTCGAGTCGCTCGTCGCATGGTTTCAGTCGACGCCGGTCGGCATGCTTGTCGGCGCCAAGGCGCTTTGGTCGACCTGGGGTATGGCGTTTCTGCTGCTGGAGATAAAACGTCGTGCGCCCCAGAAACTCTATCTGATGGCGCCGCTCGTTGCGGCAAACCTTGTTCTTTGGATCTCGCCGACATCGTATACGACCGAGTCGATGCGCTACCTGCTGCCGTTGTTGTTCTGGCTGCCCGTGAGTGCAGCGATGACTTTTGCCAGCGTTGCGTCGACCGAATAAAGCGGGCCCGCGTGCAGCTACGCACGCGGGCCCGCTCTCATCATGTGGTTAGTTGCGCTTGAGGTGGACGACGGTTTCGCAGTGGAAGGTTTGCGGGAATAGGTCGACCGGCGTGATCTTGACGGGGGAGAAGGTGCCCTCCTCGACAAAGCGCTTGAGGTCGCGGGCCAGAGTCGCCGGGTCGCAGCTCACGTA
>CABUWR010000147.1 GCA_902495265.1 uncultured Collinsella sp.
GAACAGGCCAAAGGCCACGCCGGCGGTGCAGACCATCGCATACTTCCAAGAAGCCTCGAGGGCCGTCTTGTTCTTGTAGATACCCACGAGGAACACGGTGGAAAGCGTGGTTGCCTCCACGGCGGCCCACGTGAGGATCATGTTGTTGGACAGGCACGCGAGCAGCATGGTGAACACAAACAGGCTAAACAGCGCAAAATACTGCTTGGCGCGCTCGGCGGGCATGGAGCCCTCCTCGATATCGGCCTTTACATAGGGCAGCGAGAACAGCCCCGTAAGAAAACCGATAAAGCCGATGAGCAGCACAAAGATGGCGCCCAGCGAATCGAGGTGGAACCACAGGCCAAAAGCGCTCGCGGTGTCGCCGCTCATAAGGACGTCACCGGCCGTCAGAATCGACAGCACCAGGACGGCTGCGACGGAGACCAGGTTGAGACCGGCAAATACGTTATAGGACGTATTCTTGGGCAAAAACGCCATGACCAGCGAGAACACCAAAGGAGTCGCGAGCAGGGCGAGAATCAACGTTTCCATGGACTACCCCCTCAGCTCGGACAGGTCGCGCGCATCGAGCGAGTGGGAGTCGTCCCAAATGCGACGCACGACGATGGACATGATGATGACGGCAAAGATGGCGTCGGTGGCGATACCGATCTCGATGATCTCGGGAGCGGTGGGGGCCAAAAGCGCGAGCGTCACATGGCTGCCGTTTTCCATAAGGCAGTATCCAAAGATCTGCTTCATGATGTTGCGCTGCGAGATGATGCAGGTGAGGCCCACAAAGAAGTGAGCGAAGCTAATAGCGAGCGCAGGCGTTGCGACCTCGGCCGTGGGCAGGCTGATCTGCGTCACGACGGCAAAGCAGATCGCGACCTCCACGGCGATGATGCAAATGGCCCACGCAGGCTTAAGGCCGGCCTTGAGCGATGCGTCGCTCGGCTCACCCATCTTCTTGTATGCGCGGTTGAGGATATAAGGGACCAGGACAACCTTGGTGATAAAGGCAGATCCGGCCCACATAAGCAGCTCCTGCGCACCGGTAGTGGCACCGAGCGTGGCGAGCAGTCCCACGAGCACCAGCGACTGCACTGCATACCAGCTGATGGCATGCTTGATGTTCTTGGAGACGACCACCATGGTGGACGTGACGATCAGAAGGCCGCCAAGGATGTTGACGATCGAATAACCCATGTCGTTCTACCCCCTAACCGATCCAGCTGGCCGAAAGCGGGCCGCTGACGATAACCATGATGATGAGCACGATGAACACGAACGCCATCGCGCGGGGAAGCGGGGCTCCCGCAGCGACCTCTTCGCTCGGCTCGCCGGGCAGGCAATAGCCCATCCACTTGAGGAACCAGGCAAAGGTGGCGACGGTCTCGGCGACCATGATGCACACGAGCACCAGGATCGCGACGTTGCCGGCACCCACAGAAAAGCCGCCGGCGATGATCTGGAACTTCGAGAAGAACGTGTTCATGGGCGGCACGCCGGCAATGGCGAGTGCCGCGACACCAAAGCCCACGCCCGAGATCGCGTACTTCTTTACGATGCCGCGAAGCTTGGGCAGCATACGCGTGCCGAGCGTAAAGGAGAACGAACCGGCGATCAAGAAGAACAGGGTCTTGGCAAAGGCGTGGTTAAAGATATGGCACACGGCGCCATCAAAGGACAACTGGCTGCCAAAGACCGAAAGGCCCAGACCAAAGAACACATAGGAGAGTTGGGCGATCGTGGAGAAGGCCAGCAGACGCTTCATGTCCTTTTGCGGCAGGTACATAAGGAAACCAAAGAGCATGGTGACCATGGCGTCGATAATGGCAACCCAGCCCACGATCTCGGGAATCTCGCCGGCAGAGACGAGTGCACGCGCGAACACGCACACGCCGACCTTGACCATCGAGGCGCCATGCAGGTAAGCCGAAACAGGCGTCGGCGCCTCCATGGCCGAAGGCAGCCACATGTACATGGGAACCTGTGCGGACTTGGCCCAGGCCGCAAACAGCACGAGCAAAAGGACGATAGCCTTGAGCTTGGCGTCGAGGCCGGCAATCGCGGTAATGGCGAAGGTACCGGTGTGGGCAAACACGATGGCGGCGCCCAGATACAGACCGAGCGCACCGATATGCGTGATGATCAGGGCCTTCATGCCGGCCTTCTTGGCCGTAGGCGACATGTAGTAGCTAATGAGGCCCCAAGAGCACGCACCCGTGATCTCAAAGAACACGAGCTGGCCCAAAAGGGTCGAGCTGTACACGAGGCCGGCCATGGCGCCGATGAAGGTCGCGAGGTACGCGTAGAAGCGACGACGCGGTGCGTCGGGATGCTCACGGTTATTCTCGCTCATATAGGGAATCGAATAGATCACGACAAGCAGGCCGATACCCACAAAGGCGGGCGCGAGCAGCGTGCTCATGCGATCGAAGGTGAATCCCATGACGAGGGTCTGCCCAAACGAGATCAGGGGGACCTGCGTGTCGGGCATGCCGGCGCCAGCGAAATTCGCGGCGAGGGCGATGGTGCAGACCGTCGAAACGGCGGCACCCAAAACGCTGAACCACTTGGCGTACGGACGGGGGAACAGGGCGACGAGCACCGAGGCCACCATCGGGGCCGCGATAGCGACCAAGCCGAGAAGGGACAGACTGACTGCAAATGACATTGTTTCTCCCTTCTCCTACACGCCGACGACCACGAAGACAAACGCCAGAACGGCGATGCCCACGACAGCCCAGGTCTGATTGCCGAGCACCTTAAAACGCGAGCGCGAGCAGGAGTTCTCGATCACGCCGCATACGACAAAGTCGATAAGGCACTTCACCAGGAAGATAACTGCACCCAGAACGGCGACGGCGCCCACGGTCGTTGGCTCGCCCCAAGGGATGAAGATTGCGCAGAACCAAGCGACAACCAGGACCTGTTTCATGGACATGGCGAGCTTGGCCATGGCGAGCGACGGGCCGGAAAGCTCGGCGAGCGGGCCTTCCTGAAGCTCCTGCTCGGCCTCGGCCTGATCAAAGGGCAGCTTGCCGAGTTCCATGTAGCAGGCAATCGCAAAGGCGATGCCGGCGAGGATCACGGCGACCGGCGCGTCGATGGCGCCCGTCATGATGTGCTGACCCATGGTGGCGATGTCGGTGGAGCCGCACACCAGGGCGGCGGCAAACAGCGCCAGCAGCATGGACGGCTCGATGAGCACGCTCATGAGCAGCTCGCGAACGCCGCCGATACCGGCGTAGGCGTTGGACGAATCCACACCGCAGAGGGCGAAGAAGAAGCGGGCAAGCGCCAGGCTGTACATGATGGTGATGGCGTCACCAAAGACCGGGATGGGGCTTTGTGCCGTAAAGAGCGGCAGACCCATCGCGAGCATAAAGGCGACGGCGAAGAACAGCGGCGGCATGATGCGCAGCGCAAAGCTCGCGTCCTCGCTCTGGGACTCGGGGCGCGCAAAGAGCTTGGCCAGGTCGCGGTAGTCCTGCATGATGCTGGGGCCGCGACGGTTGTGCATCTTGGCGCGGATCACGCGGCCGAGACCGGAGAAGAACGGCGCGACGGCCATAACGACCACGCCCTGCAGAACGGCAAGTACGATGTTGTTCATGCTCTCCCCTCCTTAACCCATTTGCACGGCGAGCACGAGGAACACCACGAGTGCCGCGACGATGTAGCAGATATAGATGCTGTAGTTGCCGCCCTCGAGCTTAGTCGCGAGGTCGGCGAGCTTCTCGACGCCCTTATGCGGGGCATCGACGAGAACCTTGTCGGGTACGGGCTCCACAGCCTCGGCCACACCGGTGAGCTTCTGGAAGAAGTGCGCGATGGACCAGCAGACGGCCGTGCAACGGTCGCGCAGCGTGTAGAGCGGCTGCATAAACCAGGACACCTCGGAGGCAAAGGTCGTGGCCACGACGGGCATATGCTCGTTGGGAGCATAACCGCATGCCCACGGCTGAGACTTCTGCACCTTGCCGACGGTCTTGAGCTTGCGATAACCGCAGGCAAGGCCGACGAGCACCACGAGCGCAATGGCGATCGCGGGCGTGGAGGTGGCAGCGCCGGAGTACTGGTTCATGAGCTCCATGCCCTCGGCGGCAAACACGCCACCGTACGGATGCAGCACGGACGCGGCGACATCGACCAGCACGGGCGCGATCACGGGAGCGCCAATGCC
>CABUWR010000148.1 GCA_902495265.1 uncultured Collinsella sp.
CAGGCCGGCGTGCAGGACGGCTACGGCGTGACCGAAACCACGCGCGAGCTTGCGGCGGTGCTGCCAGGCTTTAAGGATTACACCGTCGCCGTCGAGACCTCGGCTGCCGAGGGCGACAAGGAGGGCCTTGTCGAGCGCCAAACTGTCGCCCATGTGACAACGAGCGAGGCGCTCGGAACGCATGACCGCCACGTCGCCCGCAAGCTCATCGACCTCAACGTGCCCGAACTCGATCGCGTGGAGTTTGATGTGGAGTAATGCGGAGCATGGGATGGCTCTCGCGCACAGGCGCAAGTCGCGGCGAGGCTCAGACGCGACGCAGGCACATGCAAAAAGCGGGACGTAGTTCACGTTCGCGCCCCGCTCGCTGTTTTATTGCCGTGAATCAGACGTCCGCATCGACATCGCCAGACTCCACCGTAAACGCCGGATCGGTGCTCACAAGATAAAATCGGGTCACCTCAGTATTTCTAATTAGGTAAATCTGCCCCTGATTGCGTCGGCGCGATATATACGCAACGTGAACCGTGCCGAATTCTTCGCCGTTTTCCTTCTTTAATATCAGGATGTTGGGGTCATCCGTACGCTTAAACTGCCCGTCAACGCAGCTGCCGTCTTTGTCGACCAATTGCCACCGATGGTTATCCTCTTCAAGAAAGGCCAGGGTTTCCAGACTCGTCTTGTCGTCCCGATAGTAACCGTCAATGGCAAACCCTTCGGAAGCGCATTCCTGCATATAGGACGTTTCCCGGCTTATAGCAAACAGCCCTGTAGCGCCCAGGAGCACAGCCAGGCAGACCACTGCAAGGGTTATCGAAATAGCACGGCGACCCATGTTAGACCAACCGATAGTTGTTTAACGGAGCGCGAAACATACCTGGAACCTCCGATATCAGGGGGAACGTCGCCAGCAGGCTGGTGACAACTATATGCTTCTGACATCAAACCATATGGCTGCCACTCGCGGAGGGGGCATCGGTGAACGGCATGTTTTCATACTCCATTGGTCAAACCTAAGCGCGGCCCTACAGGTCGTACTTGTACACGCGGTAGATGTACTTTTCGGCTTCCATCTCGTAGGTGGCGATGGGCAGTCCGTAGCGGTCGTACTCGATAAAGGTCTTGGCCATGCCCGATGCCACGAGCATGCTGTTCGAATTGCCGACGCGCTGCGCACTGCTGACATAGCCCGAAAACGGCACGGCGATCTGGTCCTCAAGTTCGTAGGTGCGCGCCGTCTCGTCCACTGTAAAGATGCGCCCAAACGAATGCGTGCCCTTGCTATAGTCGGTCACCACCGCGGCGCCCAGCTGGCCCCAGTCGAACTTGGGATAGCTTTCGGCCGCACCAAAGTTGTTGTCGTATAGCAGCACCTGATAGCGACCAGTCGTTACCGTGTCAGAACTCGGCAGATACGTCACGCTGTGCTGGCCCGCGTTGAGCGAAAAATCACCCTGGGCCTGCAGCAACTTATCCTCAAAGCCCGAGCCAGCCCAAAAATCGGGTGAGCCCATGAGCCAATCAACCGTAGGCGTGCCGTAGATATCAGCGAGCTTCATGACCGTCGAGGTCTCGCGCGAGCTGAGCAGGACGGTACCGCTACCGAGCCACTGAATCGTGTTGATATGGATCCAATCCAGGTCGCCGTCCGAGGCCACCTTGGCGCTCGCTTTGAGATCGGGAAATATGTCGCCCAGGTCTACAACGAGAGAGACGGCGCCCGTTGCTATGTCTATCTTGATGATGAGGTCCTCGACATTAACGCGCTCGCCCTTGTCCTTTTTAGCGGCTGCGCGGTCGACGTCCAAGTCGGCCTCGGAGCCGGCATTGCTAGCTAAAACCAGCAGGTTGCCATCGTCATCGAAAGCGTAATCGTGATGCAGTTCGTAGTCGCCCGTGCTCCAGGCGTTCACCACCTGGCCAATGGCGTTGATCTGGGCCAACTTGGTAGTCGAGACGCTCATGATCATGCTGCCGTCGCCCGGAAACAGCAGGCGATGGCTGCGGTAGCCGATGATCGGCACCTCGCCGCGAATCTGACCCGCATTGTCGTAGAGGTACATAAAGTCGAGCTTGGATGAGTCGTTGCCCAGGATGGCAAAGAGGCCATCGGAGAGCGGCGTGTTGGACTCCCCCGCCGTGACGGTGAGGTGTTTCTCCTCCTCACCCTTGAGCGCCGGCGTCTTGACGGTGAATTTCGAGGTACGGCTCGTGCCATCCTGCGCGGTGCAGGTTAGGGTTACCGTGTTTTTGTGGTTGGGAATGAGGCCGATGACCTTGAACTCGTGCTCCGTTGCCGGCGTATCGTCACCGTGGGGCGTACGGGAAAAGACATCCACTTTGGGGGAATCAGCGAATTTCTTACGGCCGGCGACCTCGTAGGTGACGGCTACGGGATCTGCCGTTGCAAATCGCACGTAACAGCTCAGGGTATCGGTGCCAAAGGGATCGGCTTTGACAAACGGGGCAGTTTCGTCGTAGCCGCCTGCAGCGTACTCGGCATCGAGCTGTTCTTTGATGGCAGCCTGTTTCTCGACGTTGTAGGTCGCGACGATCTGATTGTGGACTTTCTTCTGTTCGTCGGTGAGTCCGTCGTCCGCGTTGGACATATCGTTCGCATCGGCTCCGGCAGCAGAGCAGCCTGCAAGTCCCGCGCTCGCCAGCGCCAACGCGCCCGCCGCCGTGCCAGCAAGGGCAGCACGGCGCGTGAGCGGCCAGCCTCCTTCGTTACTCAATCCCATGTCGTCACCATCGAAGAGTTCCATCGCTGCCGTTTCCTTCATATTCCAGGGCACTTGCCAAGCTCTGTCCAATTATGGCTCGCAGCTTAACAAACGCCCCTTAGCGGTAGCTTAGGCCCGCGGCAGCCGGAGCTGTAAGCCGCAAGACGCACAGGGGACGCAGGAATACGATGATCCGTTTTCCTCCGTTCCCGAGGGATCATTTTTTAGTACTTGAAGAAGCCCTCGCCCGAGCTTTCGCCCAGCTTGCCTTCGTCGAGCATATTCTTGAGGACGGAGGCCATAGCCTTAAAGTTGTAGGGCATCATCATCTTTTTGAGCAGTGGGCTCACCAGGCCCGGGACCTTCTGATACTGCATAACGATGTTGTAGGCCGTCTGGATGCCCACCGTGTCGAACACGCGGAACGGACCTTTGGGCGCGCCAGTGCCGCGCGTCCATGCGAGGTCGATGCTCTTAGGGTCGCTGACGCCCGAGACGTACAGGTCAAGGCCCGAAAGCAACCACGGCACCAACATGGAGTTGAGCAGATAGCCGTTCTTTTCCTTGTTGACGGGCAGGGCAAGCATACGGATATCGTTAGCAAAGTCGACGAGCTCATCGAAATAGCGCTTGTCGGTCTGGTCCTGAGCCATGACCTCGGTCATGTTGTTCTTCCAGATGGAATTGGCAAAGTGCAGCGACAGGTACTTCTCGGGGCGGCCGGTGTACTTGGCAAAGGTACTCGGCAGCAGTGTGGAGGAGTTGGTCACGACGACGGTCTTTTGCGGGAGGACCGGGGCGAGCTTCTTGTAGAAGCCGATCTTTGCCTGGGTGTCCTCGGCCATAGACTCGATGACCAGGTCGGCGTCGGCCACTGCCTTTGCAAGATCGAGCTCCAGCTTGAGTGTGGAGTAGGCGCGCTCAACGGCGGCGAGTGCCACCTCTTTGTCGAAGGGCCTGCCGCTATCGGCGATACCGGCACACCACTCGCCCGTGCCGTCCGCCATGCCCTCGATAGCAGCAATGTACTCCTCGCGCACATGATCGATCTTGGGCTGGGTGCGGCCGATGCTGCCCTCGCTGCGCAGCCAGATCGTCACATCAAAGCCGCAGTAGGCAGCCTGAAAGGCAATCTGGCTTCCCAACACGCCGCCGCCGGCAACACAAACGGTCTTGTAGCTCATGGGACGGTCCTCTCTTACGTAATTCCATAGATGTGTATTTATTCAACCGTAAGGAGGACGCGCGCTGGGGGTGGGTTTATAAACGGACGGTAATTTGCGGCGAACGGCAACACCTGTTCATTAACTCTCGATTTTGAGGGCATTTTTTGGCGCTGCTGAACCGCTGTTTTCGGAAGTGCGGGAAAAATCGGGTTTCGCCGACCAGACCGGCTTTTTTTAAAA
>CABUWR010000149.1 GCA_902495265.1 uncultured Collinsella sp.
CAAAAAGATCTCCCTCACCATGGTGCAAGGGAAGTAAACCGCCTAAAGCAAGGGTCCCCCCTCTCGCAATGTGCAAAATCGCGAGTATTCTGCAATTTCCGCCGCTCCGAACGCCCCTCAGAGGCAATAAAGTCACAAACAGCCCCCGTTTTAGCGTCGTCAGAGCCAAAACGGGGGCTGTTCCATGCTTCAACCAGCTGATAAAAACCTTTACCTTGCTGAATACTCTCAATTTTGCACGTCGCAGGCGGGGGTACCTTTGCCCGCGGCAGGATATGGAAGCCGATCACCAACCTACTGGCAAGTTCGTGTCGGCAGCCCCGGCCTTTCCTTTGCCTAGCGCGACCCTCGCAAAGCGCGTGAGCGATAGGGAAAGGAAAGGCCGGGGCAATCAACCCGAGGCGCAGCCAGTGTTCGTGCTACGGCAGGATATGGAAGCCGAGCGAGGCGATATCCTTGGCAAAGCCGCGGACGGTGTCGAGCGAGACCTCGTACGGGTCACGGCCGATGTTCTTGCGCTTGGCCAGGATGTTGTTGGGCACCGTGATGATCTGGCAACCGCAGGCCTCGGCCTGGTAAATGTTGATGAGCTCGCGCGTGGATGCCCACAGGACCTCGCAGTTGGGCTTGACGGCGGCCTTCTTGACCGACTCCGTCATAAACGGAATGGGATCGACGCCGGTGTCGGCGATGCGGCCGGCAAAGAGCGAGATGATGGACGGCGTCTCGGCGTCAACGGCCTCGACCATCTCGTCGACCTGCGTAGGCGTAAAGATGGTTGTGACGTTGACCTTGATGCCGTCGGCGGAAAGCTTGCGGACCAGCTCGGCGGTGGACTCGCCCTTGGTGGTCACGCACGGAATCTTGACGTAGACGTTCTCGGCCAAGGTAGCGATCTCGCGGGCCTCAACCTCCATGGTCTCGACGTCGTCGGCAAAGACCTCAAACGAGACGGACACATCGGTGATGTGGGTCAGGACCTCCTTGGCAAACGCGCGGTAGTCCGTCACGCCGCCCTTCTTCATAAGGGACGGGTTGGTCGTGAAACCCTGAACGTTGCCGTTCTCGTACATGTCGAGCATGCCCTCGAGGTTTGCACCGTCAGCGAACACCTTGATTGCCATCTGCCTGATTCCCTTCGTTAGCATACGGCCGATAAACTGCTAAACACTTTACCTACGTTTATCAAGGCGTGAGCTGCGGTTTTTTATCTTCTCGGCGAACGGTTTTGCAGTTTTACCATTTTTTATCGACACCCCAGCGGCAAAACGTTTTTGCTGATCATCGCGGTTGATTCCGTTCGCGGCGCAGAGACAGCGCTTCACCGGTGCGTTTTCACAACCACTCCAAAACAAAAAGCGGTGACGCCTCATTTGAGACGTCACCGCTTCCGTGTAGGAGCCGGTTATCGGAGCTCCGCCCGATTAGGGCTTAACGTATGCCTGGGTTACTCTTCCTCAACGTGGTTGATCACAGCGCCCTTGGTGTGGATAAAGTTGGGGACGAAGGCGACGATCAAAAGGACAGCGAGAATCGCGTAGACACCAGTGGTACCGAAGGCCTCGGCAGCGCGACCGAGCGTAATACCAATGACGGAGAAGTCGAAGTCGCCGAACGTAGTGTTCTTGAAGCCAAAGACGTCAAGAACGGGCAGGAGCAGGGCCGGGGCAAAGGTGATGAGCAGGCCGTTGACGAAAGCGCCAAGAGCTGCGCCCTTGCGACCGCCAGTAGCATTGCCGTAGATGCCGGCGGTAGCACCGCAGAAGAAGTGGGGAACCATGCCCGGGATAATGAAGATGCCCAGGGTAGCACCCACGATGAACATACCGACCACGCCACCGATGAAGGAAGCGACGAAGCCGAGGATGACGGCGGTGGGGGCATAGGGGAAGAAGACGGCGCAGTCGACGGCAGGGATAGCGCCAGGGATCAGCTTGTTGGAGATGCCCTGGAAAGCCGGGACCAGGTCGGCGAGGATCATACGAACGCCGTTGTAGACGATAGTGACACCGACGGCGAAGGACAGGGCACAGGTCAGGGCATAGACGATTACATTGTCGCCGCCTGCAGTCTTGGTAACGACCGCAGGATCTGCGATGTAAGCGGCGAAAGCGGTAACCAGGTAGAAGAAGGCCATAGTAAGGGCAGTGGAGATGGTGGTGTCACGCAGGAAGGCGAACTTCTCGGGAACCTCGATCTTCTCGGTGCTGTTCTCCTCGGCGTCCTTAGCAAAAAGCGTACCGACTGCAGCGGAGATGTAATAGGCGAGTGAACCGAAGTGGCCCATGGCGATTTCATCGCCATCGGTAACCTTCTCGGTGAAACGCTGGCCGACGGCGGGAAGCATAGCACTCACGAGGCCCAGGAACATGCCGCCCACGATGACAAGCTGGACGTCCTGGAAGCCGGATGCCTGCAGTACGGCAGACAGCAGGCAAGCCATGAACATGCTGTGATGGCCGTCAGGAAGATGTACTTAAACTTGGTAAAGCGGGCAATGATAATGTTCACGACGTAGCCGAGAATCAGGATCATCATAGTCTGAACGCCAAGGACGCTCTGAGCCATCGAAACGACGACCTCGTTGTTGGGCACGACGCCGGTGATGTGGAAACCGGTCTCGATGAAGGTGCCCAGCGGAGCAAGGTTCTCCTGAACAACAGCGGCGCCGGCAGACAGCATGATGTAACCAAGAATGGGCTTCAGGGTGCCCGTCATCACCTTGTGGGCAGGGCGCTTGAGCGCGACAAGGCCCACAAAGGCAAATAGACCCATAATCCATGCTGGCTTGGTCAGAATCGATTGGATAAACTCAAGTATGGGAAGGATGGCTTGCATCTGCGCTTCCTTTCTCTCTAACGTGGGCGTGTTTCCCTCTTCCACAGGGAACCGCCCTTTTTTGTGCCGCTTTAGGCGTTAGCGGCGGCCGCCTTGATTGCCTCGAGGGCGTCTTCGCGGATCTTCTTCTTGTTCACATAGCTGCGAACGATCACAACGTTGCCGTGAAGCTCGGGGGCGAGCTCCTTAACGGTGATGAACAGATCCGGATTTGCGGAAGAAGCACCGTTCAGGTCCATAGACTCAACGTCGGCCTTGATGCCCTCCTCCTCGCAAAGCTCCTCGACTTTGCCAGCGAGCATCAGGCTGGACCCGATGCCGTTTCCGCATACGGTGATGATATGCATGGCAACCTTCCTCTCCTACACGTGACGGTTTTCCGTCTATCCAAAAGCGGCGACGCATCGCCGTGCCATTAAGGCCTAAAAGAATGAACGCATGGTCTCCAAAACCTGCTCGGGCGTATCGCATGCGCTGAGCTTAGCAACGCAATCCTCGTCCTCGAACATCTGCGAAAGCTCCGCCAAACAGCCAAGATGAGCCTTGGGGTCGGGTGCGCAAATGCCCACGAGCACGTGAACCGGATCGAAATCCTCGTGTCCAAACGCAATGGCAGGGTCAAGCGTGACGATACAGATTCCCGCTTCACTCACATTGCCATCTGCTTGAGCGTGGGGCATGGCGATGCCCTCTTCCAAGACCATATAGGGGCCGAATTTATGAACCGATGAAATCATGGCGTCAACATAGCTCTGGTCGCATTTGCCAGCGCCTACGAGCAACTTACCGCATGCCTTGATCGCTTCCTCCCAATCGGAGGCCTCGACGTGGCAGGCAACAAGCTCGGGCTTAAGAAGATCGGTCAGCATGCTCGTCCCCTACTCCTCGGGCAGGATATGAAAACCGAGCGCCTGAATGTCGCGGGCAAAGCCCTTGACCGTATCAAGCGAGTACTCAAGCAAATCTTTCCCGAAATTCTTGCGCTTGGCAAGAAGGGCATTGGGGACCGTAATGATCTGGCATCCAACGGACTCCGCCTGGAAGATATTGAGGACCTCGCGCGTAGACGCCCAGAGAACCTCAGCAGCAGGCTTAACGGCAGCCTTCTTTACGGACTCCGCCATGAGGGGCAGCGGATCGACGCCGGTATCGGCGATGCGACCGGCAAAGATGGACAGAATAGAGGGGGTCTCGGCAGAGACGGCATCGACAAACTCGTCGACCTACTCGGGCGTGAAGATAGTGGTGACATTCACCTTGATGCCGTCGGCAGAAA
>CABUWR010000150.1 GCA_902495265.1 uncultured Collinsella sp.
ATTTCGCGGCTACAATAGTGCGGTTACAACGACGTAATGCACTCAATGCAAGAAAGGATCCGCATGGCAAGCCTGTCGGATGAAATCTCGTCGCGCCGCACATTCGCGATCATCAGCCACCCGGACGCCGGTAAGACCACGCTTACCGAGAAGCTGCTGCTCTATACCGGCAGCATCCAGACCGCCGGCTCGGTCAAGGGCAAGAGCTCGGCTAAGCATGCCGTCTCGGACTGGATGGACATCGAGAAGGAGCGCGGTATCTCCGTTACCTCCTCGGTGCTGCAGTTCACCTACAACGGCGCCTGCGTCAACATCCTCGATACCCCCGGTCACCAGGACTTTTCGGAGGATACCTACCGTACCCTTATGGCCGCCGACGCTGCTGTCATGGTCATCGACGGCGCCAAGGGCGTCGAGGCCCAGACCAAAAAGCTCTTTAAGGTCTGCACGCTGCGTCATATTCCCATCTTCACCTTTGTGAACAAGCTCGACCACGAGGCTCGCGACCCGTTTGAGCTCATGGAAGAGATCGAGAATGTCCTGGGTATCAATACGTATCCCATGAACTGGCCGATCGGCAGCGGTCGTAACTTCCGCGGCGTGTTCGACCGTCAGACCCGTCGCGTCATTGCCTTTGAGGGCGATGGTCACGCCAACGCCACCAAGAAGGTCGCCGAGGTTGAGGCCGAGCTGGGCGACCCCGCCATGGATGAGCTCATCGGCGAGGAGAACCATAAGAACCTAATGGACGATATCGAGCTGCTCGATGGTGCCGGCGACGAGCTCGACTTGGATGCCGTGGCCTGCGGCAAGCTGAGCCCGGCGTTCTTTGGCTCGGCGCTTACCAACTTTGGCGTGGAGCCCTTCCTCAAGGAGTTCCTGCGCCTGGCCCCGACGCCGCGTGCCTATACCGATACGCTCACCAGCGAGCCTGTCGATCCCTGCCGCGACGACTTTAGCGGCTTTGTGTTTAAGATCCAGGCCAACATGGACAAGAACCACCGCGACCGCATCGCCTTTGTGCGCATTTGCTCGGGCAAGTTCGAGCGCGGCATGGATGCCTTCCACGTGCAGGGCAACCGCAAACTCAAGCTTACCACGGGCACGTCGATGATGGCCGATGACCGCGCCATCGTGGACGAGGCGTACGCGGGCGATATCGTGGGCCTGTTCGATCCGGGTATCTTTAGCATCGGTGACACCGTGTGCTCCGGCAAGCGCCACGTGCAGTATCCGCAGATCCCGACGTTTGCCCCCGAGATGTTCGCTCGCATTACGCAGGTCGACACGCTCAAGCGCAAGCAGTTCGTCAAGGGTATGGAGGAGCTTGCCCAAGAGGGCGCCATCCAGATCTTCCGCGAGCTGGGTGCCGGCATGGAGAGCGTCATCGTGGGCGTGGTCGGCGTGCTGCAGTTTGAGGTGCTCGAGCGCCGCCTCAAGGCCGAGTACCGTGTTGAGGTTCGTCGTCAGCCGCTGCCCTATACGGACATTCGCTGGATCCAGAACGACCCCGACACCATCGATATCCCGGGCCTTTCGCTCACGCGCGACACGCTGCGCGTCGAGGACATGCGCGGCGGTAAGCTGCTGCTGTTCACGAGTCCGTGGAACGTGGATTGGGCAACCGACCACAACCCCGACCTTATCCTGTCGGAGTTTGGCAACGTAGCCTTTTAACGCATCGGCGCGGTGGCCCTGCGGGGCTGCCGCGCCGCTTGCTTGCCTGATGCCGTGTGAGCGGCTATCATACCCACCGTCGTCTCAAGACCGGGGCGTCCGAGCAGTTCGGGTCCGATATCCTGCTCGTTAAACCTAAAACCAAAGGAGTACATAATGATCAAGAAGGTCATGGAGGACTACAAGGTCCTGTTGCGGAGCATTCCCGCGGCAACGGTTTCGCTGTTTTTCGTGAGTGTCATCATGATGAACCTGCTGGCCAACAAAGAGCTCATCAGCCTGCCGTATCTGGCACTCGATTGCGGCTTTGTGGTGAGCTGGGTTTCGTTTTTGTGCCAGGACATGATCTGCAAACGCTTTGGCGCCAAGGCATCCATCAAAATCTCTATCCTCGCGCTGCTGGTCAACCTGGCCGTGAGCCTGTGCTTTTGGGCATGCTCGCTCACGCCCGGTATGTGGGGCGCCTACTACGACACGGGCATGATCGAGGTTAACACTGCCCTTAACGCTACCATCGGTGGCACCTGGTACGTGGTGCTGGGCTCTTCGCTGGCAATGCTCGTCTCTGCCGTGGTTAACTCCACGCTCAACCAGTCGCTCGGCCGCATGCTCAAAAAGAATAATTTTGCGAGCTTCGCCTTCCGCTCCTATGTGTCCACGGGTGTTGGCCAGTTTATCGACAACCTGGTCTTTGCCATTGTGGTGAGCCACACGTTCTTTGGTTGGACCTGGGTGCAGGTCCTTATGTGCTCACTGACCGGCGCTGTCGCCGAGCTGCTGTGCGAGGTCTTCCTGAGCCCCGTGGGCTACAAGGTCGTGCGCGGCTGGGAGCGCGAGAATGTGGGTTCCGAGTACCTCGAGCGCCACGCAACCGCCTAAGGAGCAAGTATGCGGGTTTTGATCACGGGCGCTTCGGGCGGTATCGGAGCCGCGTGCGTGCAGCGCTTTTTGGACGAGGGCCACGAGGTCGTGGGCTTTGATCTGCTGCCGGCGGCGATCGAACACGAGCGCTACCGCCATCTGATCGTTGATGTACGCGAGCCGGACTCGTTTCCAGGCGACCTTGAACCCCAGGTAATCGTGAACGTTGCCGGTACGCAGGATTCGGCCGACGATATTGCTGCCAACCTGCGTGGCACCATCAACGTGACCGAGCACTACGCCTTTGTGGGGGAGGGGCTTGCCGCCAAGCCTGCGCCGGCTATCAAATCCGTGGTCAATGTGGGGTCGGCGAGCGGGCATACGGGATCGGAGTTTCCCGCCTATGCCGCCAGCAAGGGTGGCGTTATCGCCTACACCAAGAACCTTGCAAACCGTCTGGCGCCGCAGGCCATCGCCAACAGTGTGGACCCGGGTGGCGTTATCACGCCGCTCAACCGTTGTGTGATGGAAGACGAGCACCTGTGGAACCAGATTATGGAGCTCACGCCGCTTAAGCGCTGGGCCACTGCCCAAGAGATCGCCGAGTGGATCTACTTTGTGGGCGTGACCAACCGGTTTATGACCGGGCAGAGCCTGCTGATCGATGGCGGCGAGGCCGGCCGCACACAATTTATTTGGCCTGAATAGGAAACGCGCCCGATGGAAAGCCGTCGGGCGCGTTTTTGATGTATCGATTTTTAGCCGAGGCAAGTCCAGTTGACGGGGGTCGAGCCGTGCTGCTCGAGTAGCCGATTGGCTGCCGAGAAGGGGCGCGATCCCATAAAAGCGGGGAGTTCTGCCGTGGCACGGTTGGCCGAAAGCGGCGAGGGGTGCGTGGAGGCCAGGCAGAACTTGCCGGTTGCCTTGCCCGCGCCGGTCGCGGCGAGCTTGCCTTCGACCATCTGCTGGGCAAAGCGGCCCCATGCCAAAAAGACGACCGGCTGGGGCAGCTGGCAGCAGCGTTCGATAACGTAGTCGGTCAGGGTGCTCCAGCCCAGCTTGGCGTGCGAGTTCGCGGCATGCTCGCGCACGGTGAGCGTAGTGTTGAGGAGCAGGACGCCCTGCAGTGCCCATGGCGTTAGATCTCCCGTGGCGGGGATGGGGCAGCCCAGATCGGCTTGGAGTTCCTTATAGATGTTGCGCAGGCTCGGCGGCAACTTGGTTTGCGTCGCTGGGACCGAGAACGACAGTCCCATGGCCTGGTTGGGTCCGTGATAGGGGTCTTGACCCAAGATGACAACCTTGACCTGGTCGGCCGGCGTGTAGGCGAGGGCATTGAGGATGTCGTCTTGTGCCGGGTAGATGGTTTGCTCGGCACGCAAAAGGGCGATGCGCTCGAGCAGCTGGTTCGTAGTGTCACGTACCGGCTGCGGCGCATCGCCCAACCAAGTTGCTATGTTGCGGTCGCGGGTCGCGGCGTCCATGGGGCTCCTTTACGTCAGATGCTCTGTTGACATCTATTGTAAAG
>CABUWR010000151.1 GCA_902495265.1 uncultured Collinsella sp.
CCTATGGCAAGGAGCTCGTGCGCTTTGACGACCGTCATGGTCGCGAGTTTGTGCTGGGCCCCACGCACGAGGAGACCGTCACGGCCCTGGTGCGCAATGAGCTGCGCTCCTATAAGCAGCTGCCCGTCAACCTGTACCACATTCAGGACAAGTTCCGCGATGAGTTCCGTCCCCGCTTTGGCCTGATGCGCGGCCGCGAGTTCATCATGAAGGACGCCTACAGCTTCTCTGCCACGCAGGAGAGCCTGCAGGAGGAGTACGACAAGATGAAGCAGGCTTACGCCAACATCTGCGAGCGCTGCTACATCAAGGCCCTGCCCGTTGTTGCCGACTCCGGTGAGATCGGTGGCGATACCTCCGTCGAGTACATGGCTTTGGCCGATGCCGGGGAGGCTTCGCTCGTGTATTGCGACGATTGCGGCTTTGCTGCCGATGATGAGGCTGCAAGCACCAAGGTCGTTGTGACCGAGGGTCCCGGAGACGGTACGCTCACCAAGGTCGAGACTCCGGGCATGGGCACCATCGAGGCCGTCGCCAAGTTCTTCGGCTTCCCCGAGAACGGCACGCGCAAGTCGCTGGCGTTGATTGACTCCGAGGGCAAGCCGGTCGTGGCCATTGTTCCGGGCGACCACGAGCTCAACGACTGCAAGGCCGAGCATGTCTTTGGCAAGGGCTATCGCATGATGACCGACGAGGAGCTTCAGACCTACGGTCTGCACAAGGGCTTTATCGGACCGGTGAACCTGCCCGAGGGCATCCGTCTGGTGTGCGACGAGAGCCTGCGTGAGTCCAAGCAGTGGGCCTGCGGTGCCAACGAGGTCGATTATCACTTTACCGGTGCCTGCCCCGAGCGCGACTTTACCGTCGACGAGTGGGCCGACCTGGTCACCGTCGTCGCCGGCGATCCCTGCCCTCACTGCGGCAAGCCGCTCTCTGCTGCTCGCGGCATCGAGGTTTCCCAGGTCTTCCAGCTGGGCACCAAGTACTCCGAGGCCATGGGGGCCACCTTTATGGACGAGGACGGCAAGGAGAAGCCGCTTATCATGGGTTGCTACGGCGTGGGCGTGTCTCGCTCGCTCGCTGCCGTCGTGGAGCAGCACAACGACGAGCACGGCATTGTCTGGCCGGTCTCCGTTGCCCCTTACGAGGTTGCGGTGATTCCGCTCGACCCCAAGAAGGAGGAGTGCGCTTCCGTCTGCGAGCAGATCGTTGATGGCCTGTGCGCCGAGGGTATCGAGGTTGTCGTCGACGATCGCGATGAGCGTCCCGGCTTTAAGTTTGCCGACAACGACCTTATGGGCTTCCCGTATCAGGTGGTGCTCGGCAAGCGTGGCCTCAAGAACGGCACCGTCGAGCTCAAGGACCGTGCCACGGGCGAGCGTGAGGACGTGGCGATCGACGAGGTCGTCGCCAAGGTCGCCGAGCTTGTGAAGGCTGCCCGCCGTTAATCGGCGATTTCGCTTGTAGTTCGATATACGGGACGGTCCCGCATTTCTCCAGATCGGGGAGATGCGGGACCGTCCTTTTATCTTGCCGGCGTGCTCAATCGCCAAAAGGGAAACCCCGCAACCCATTCGAGCTGCGGGGTTTCCTTAGTGCCTCCGATGCGAAATAAATCGCTCAGATATTACTGATAATCGACGACGTCGATCCAGTTCTTCAGGAACTCATCGTTCACGTTGCGCTTACGAGCGAGCTCGGAAGCGGCGACGATGCTCGTCCACTGACGCACGACCTGCATGGGCATGTCGGCGCGGTCGCAGTAGAGCTCCAGGTAGGCCTCGGCCTGATCCTTGCTGTTGAGGGCAAAGAGCAGGTAGGTGGTGGCAACGTCGGCAGCAGGGGAGCCCTGGGTGGCATGTGCCCAGTCGCAGACGTACAGCTGGCCGTCGTCGCCGACGATGACGTTGGAGGGGTTGAAGTCGCCGTGGCAAACCTTGAACTCCTTGGTCATGCCGTCCAGACGCTCCTGAAGGTTGTAGCGCGTGGTGGCATTGAGCTGATCGAGGCTGTCGATCATGCGGGCGAACTTGTCACGCTGACGGTTGAGCAGCGGGGAGGTGTAGCCGTGGATCTCGATCTGGAGGTCGACGAACATCTCGAGGTACTCACCGAAGCGCTGGGGCTCGGCAGTCATCTTGTCGGCAAGGGTGGTGCCCGGAACCTTCTCGGTCACGAGCGCCCAGCCGTTGGCGTTCTCGAGCTGAGAAACCTCGAGAGCCTTGGGGCTGCGGATGCCGCACTCATTGATGCGGGCAAGATTCAAAGCCTCGTTGAACACGTCGGAGACGGGCTTGGTCTCGTTAAAGACCTTGACGATCTTGTCGCCCAGGTCGTAAACGACCTTGTTGCCACGGCGGACGAGCTCGGTCTTGGAATCGGGTAGCAGCATGGTTGCATCCTTTCAACGATGCGATAGAAGCGACGGCGGGGGTGTGTGAAACACCCGTGCACCCCCGCCGTTAAAAACCGTGCTAAAACTAGCAGACGGCGTAGTCCTGGGGCTCGCGGCCGTAGTAGGCGTCCAGGTAGAGCTCCTTGATCTCGCTCATGAGCGGGTAGCGCGGGTTAGCGCCGGTGCACTGGTCGTTGAATGCCTGCTCGGTCATCTCGTCGAGGGTGTCGAGGAAGTACTGCTCGTCAACACCGTAGTCGGCGATGGTCTTCTTGACGCCGATGAAGTCCTTGAGCTCCTCGAGCTTCGTGATGAAGTTCTCGAAGACCTCCTTGTCGTCCTTGCCCTCGATGCCGCAGTACTTGGCCATCTCGGCGTAGTTGTGCAGCGCGTTGGGGTAAGGATACTGGGAGAAGGTACCCATCTTGACGGGAGCCTCGGCGGCGTTGTAGCGCATGACGCGGGTCAGGATGACGGCGTTAGCGAGGCCGTGGGGCAGGTGATGGAAGGCGCCGAGCTTGTGAGCCATGGAGTGGTTGAGGCCCAGGAAGGCGTTGGCGAAGGCCATACCGGCCATGCAGGAGGCGTTGTGCATCTCCTCGCGGGCATGCGGGTCCTTGGCACCGTTCGTGAAGCTGGAGGGCAGGTTCTCAAAGACGAGCTTAGCAGCGCGCTCGGAGAGGCCCTTGGTGTAGTCGGAAGCCATGATGGAGACGTAGGACTCGATGGCGTGGGTCATGACGTCGATGCCGGAGGCAGCGGTCAGGCCGCGCGGGGCGGTCATGCAGTTGTCGGCGTCGACGATAGCCATGTTGGGGAGCAGCGCGTAGTCGGCGAGCGGCCACTTGATTCCGGTCTCCTTGTCGGTGATGATAGCGAACGGCGTGCACTCGGAGCCGGTACCCGAGGAGGTCGGGACGGCGACGAAGTAGGCCTTCTTGCCCATCTCGGGGAAGGTGAAGATACGCTTGCGGATGTCCATGAAGTCCATGGCCATGTCCTCAAACTTGCACTCGGGGTGCTCGTACATCATCCACATGATCTTGCCGGCGTCCATAGCGGAGCCACCGCCGACGGCGATGATGACGTCCGGCTCAAAGAGAGCCATCTGCTTGGCGCCGCGACGTGCGCACTGCAGCGACGGATCGGGCTCAACGTCGTAGAAGCAGTCGTGGGCGATGCCCATTTCGTCGAGCTTGGCCTCGATGGCGCGGGTGTTGCCATTCTTGAAGAGGAACTGGTCGGTGACGATGAAGGCGCGCTTCTTGCCCATGACGTTGCCCAGCTCGTCGAGGGCGACGGGCGTGGAACCCTTCTTGAAGTAGACCTTCTCGGGAGCGCGGAACCACAGCATGTTCTCACGGCGCTCGGCCACAGTCTTAACGTTGATCAAGTGCTTCACCCCAACGTTCTCGGAGACGGAGTTGCCGCCCCAGGAGCCGCAGCCCAGGGTCAGAGACGGCTTCATGCCAAAGTTGTACAGGTCACCGATGCCGCCGTGCGAGGACGGGGTGTTGATGACGATACGGCAGGCCTTCATGACGTGCTCGAACAGGCTGATCTTCTCGGCCTGGGCGGGGTGCACGTACAGAGAGGCGGTGTGGCCCGGGCCACCGGC
>CABUWR010000152.1 GCA_902495265.1 uncultured Collinsella sp.
CTACTTCGTGCGCGGGATACCCAGCACGTCGAGCGCGTTGGCCATAATGGACTGGAATGGCACCGCGGCGGCATCCGAGCCGCTCGGCGTTCCATCGAGTGTGATATAGCACAGCACCTTGGGCGATTGTGCCGGCGCAAAGCCCATAAAGGACGACATGTAGTTCTCCTTGAGGTAACCGCCGTTCTCGTCAGCACGCTCGGCCGTACCGGTCTTGCCCGCCACGTCATAGCCATCGACCGCACCGCCAACGCCCGTGCCTTCGGACACGACCGTCTGCATGCACGATGTCACCTGGGCGGCAGCGTCCTCCGAAATCGCACGCTCACCTTCGCCCCAGTCCTTCTCATCGCCCTTGCTGGACTTATAGAAGTGCGGAGTCATCATCACGCCGCCGTTCGCGATGCCGCCCACGGCACGTGCGACCTCAATCGGCGAGACGGACAGCGCCTGACCAAAGCTCATCGAGCCCAGCGTGGCGCCGTCGTACTGGTCGCGCTCCTTGACGATGCCCAGGCTCTCACCCGGAAAATCGACACCGGAGCTATGACCGATACCCCACTTGTCCACATAGGTGGCAAAATCATCGGCACCGATCTTGCGTCCCACCAGGACAAAGCCCACATTGGACGAACGGCGCATCATCTCGCGCACGTCCATGGTCATGGTGTAGTCGCGCTTATCGGCGTCGGTAACGGTGTCATCGCCAACCTTAATGCTCGCCGGCACCTCAAACGACGTGCTCGAACGCACGGCGCCCAAGTCGAAGCCGGCACCGGCCACGAGCGTCTTAAAGACCGAGCCGGGCTCGTAGGCATCGGTAACCAGGCGCAAGTTCATGTCCTCGGTCTTGGCATTTTCCAGATTGGTCTGGTCATATGTCGGATATGAGCATGCCGCCAGAATCTCGCCCGTCGTGGGATCGGTGACCAGGGCCGAGCCATTCTTGGCCTTGGTCTTTTCGACCGCCTTGGCCAGAGCGTCCTCGGCGGCGCGCTGAATATTGACATCGAGTGTCGTCACGATGTCCACGCCGTCCACCGCGGCAACCTTCTTATAGGCGCCGCCCGCGATATAGCTACCGTCCCTCGCCCGCTCGCGCACCAGCGAACCGTTCGTTCCGGTCAAAAGCTTGTTGTACTGTTTTTCGAGGCCCGTCAGACCGTCGTTGTCCACGTTTACCACGCCAAGCACCTGCGATGCCAGGTTGCCGTAGGGGTACACGCGCTTCATGGCCTGCTCAAAGAGCACGCCTGGCAGGCTCTTCTTCTCCAGCGCCGCGGCATCGTCCTCGTCCACCTGACGTTTGATATACACCCAGGTGCCATCCGACTCAACGAGCTCGCGACAGGTCTTTTTATCGATGCCCGTAGCTTTGACCAGCGCCGATACCGTCTTGTCAACGTCCTCGATAAGCTGAGGATTCACGGCGATGTTGCGGCATTCGACCGACGACGTCAGCACGTTGCCGTTACGGTCGTAGATGGTACCGCGCTTGGCATACAGCGTCTGCGCAAGCAAGCGACGTGCATCGGCGCGGTCGCGCAACTTATCGGCTTCCACGATTTGATAGTCGGCAAGGCGAAGGACGCCCAAACCCAAGCCAAACCCGATAAAGCCCATGACGGCTTTGCGACGGGGCAGCGGCGTGCCCGTGAGCCATTCGGTCGACGAGCTCTTGCGCGGTCCGGTGCTATGCATTTGAGGACCACTCGAGCCACGGAGACGCGATGCGGGGTCGTTGCCATAGGACGGCCTCGCGTTGTAAGATGGCCGACCCGTTCCTTGATAACCAGAACGTCCCCGCGATGAGGGACGTCCAGAACCGCGACCCCCGTCGGAGCCGCGGCGATAGTCATTTGTCATACTCAGCTACCGTCTTGTTACTGAGCGGTCGCGGTCGAGCTAGCGCCCGCGGCTGCATCCTGCGAAAAATCAAGTGTAACGCTCTCGCTGGGCTCCACCATGCCATAAGCACCCGCAAGGTCGCGAATGCGCGTGTCGGCACCATAGACCGAATGCATGACCTCCAGGTCGGAGCTCTCGTCGGTCGCCTTCTCGAGCGTGTTGGTAAGCGCGGCGTTGCTGTTGAGCACCTGGGCCGTAACGCCGGCGAGCGCCACGCGGGCGACACCGATCGTCATGAAGATGGCCGCAATGATGCAAAACGTTTTAAGAACGCTCATGAAAACCGGGCTTACCGCCTGGTTTGCCTGACGGCCCGCGCCCGTGTAGACATCAAAGCGCGGCGTGCGCTGCTCACGGGGAGCAACGGGGGCCTGCGGCGTCTCACGATAGGCGGGCATGGCGTTCATATCATAGGCGAGTGCTGCGCTTGAAGTGTTGTAGCCCATGATATGCCGCCTCCCATCCCGAGTACGTTGGTAGTGTGTTTAAGCTTCGTTTATGGTGCGAGCGGGAGGTCCAATATCGCGCGGTCGCGTCTACAGACGCTGCGCCACGCGGATCTTGGCTGATCTCGCCCGAGGGTTGCGCGCAACCTCATCGGGTTGGGCAACCAGGGGTTTGCGGGTGATGACCTTGAGTATCGGCACGTTGCCGCACACGCACACCGGAATCTCCGGCGGACACGTGCACCCCTGGCTCATCTCCTTAAAGTGGTTCTTTACGATACGGTCCTCGAGCGAGTGATACGAGATGACGCAGATGCGTCCGCCCGGGTTGAGCCACCTTGTGGCGGCGTCAAGCCCTCGCTCGAGCACATCGAGTTCGTGATTGACCTCGATGCGAATGGCCTGGAAACTTTTCTTGGCTGGGTGTCCGCCATGCCGACGAGCGGCAGCGGGGATACCAGCCTTGATGATCTCGACAAACTGACCGGTGGTTTCGATCGGTTCATGCTCGCGGCGGCGCACGATCTCGCGCGCGATCTGCGAGGCGAACTTCTCTTCGCCGTAGACGCGTAGAATCCGGGCGAGGTCGTGTTCGTTATAGGTGTTGATGACCTCAGCTGCGTTTAAGGTGTTGTTACCCGGATCCATCCGCATGTCCAATGGGGCGTCCTCGTTGTACGAAAAGCCCCTGCCAGGGATATCGAGTTGCGGCGACGAAACGCCCAAGTCGAACAGGAAACCATCGACCCCGGGCACCTCGGCCGAGCAAAGCAGCTCGTCCAAGTCGCCGAAGTTGCCCTTCAGCAGCTGGTGCGGAACGCCGGGAACCTCGCGGTCCAGACGGGCGCCAGCGGCCTCGAGGGCCATGTCGTCCTGATCGACGCCGAGCAAAAGGCCGGTCTCCCCCACCTGCGCGGCCATCTTTACCGAATGGCCGGCACCGCCAAGGGTGCAGTCGCAGACGACGGAGCCGCTCTTTAGCTGCAGCGACTCAAGCACTTCGCCGAGCATGACAGGTTCATGCCGATATTCTTGTGTCAAGATCCCACGCTCCATCCGTTACTCGTGCCTTGCCCTTACGAGAAGAAGAGGTCCAGCAGGGCCTCGTCGTCATCGTCCTCATCGGCCGTAGCGCGGTCCCAAACCTCAAGGTGGTCGTAGTTGCCCACAACCGTGACCTCGCGGTCGAGGTTCGCCTGCTTGCGGAGAGACTCAGAAAGACCGATACGACCCGCGCTGTCCACATCCATCGACGTGGTGCGCTTGTTAATCGCCCTCATGAGCTTCTGGTCGTTGATGTCACGCGGGTTAAAACCCTCGTGGCCCTCACGACCCGCGAAGAGTCCTTCGACCCACTTATCGAAGGCCTCGGCAGAGAACACGTACAGAGCATCGACATCCAGGGCTTTGAACACGCGAACGTGCTCTCCAAGCTCCTCGCGAAGGGGTGCAGGCAGGGATAGACGGCCTTTTGCATCGAGATTGCGCTCGTATGCACCCGTCATTCCCATGTGCGCCCTCCCCTCGGTTACTCAGATGGCACGTACGCGGGGAACCACCCCGCCTGTCGACGTCATCAATAATATGGGGAACCGCCCCATTTTTCAACACCTTTCCCCACCCC
>CABUWR010000153.1 GCA_902495265.1 uncultured Collinsella sp.
CCCGCCGTTATGGCGAGAAGCCCGTTATCGTCCACGCTATCGAGGCTCACCATGCCGATGTCGACCCCAACACGGTGCTCGATGTCCTGGTGCAGGCCGCCGATGCTGTCTCTGCCTCTCGCCCCGGTGCCCGTCGCGAGTCTGCCGAGAACTACATCAAGCGTCTTGAGAAGCTCGAGGAGATCGCCAACTCTCATGACGGCGTCGAGCGTACCTATGCCATGCAGGCCGGTCGCGAGGTCCACGTCATGGTTCAGCCGGACAAGATCTCCGATGCCCAGTCCACGGTTCTGGCTCACGATATCGCCCATCAGATCGAGGAAGAGATGGAGTATCCCGGTCAGGTGCGCGTCGTCGTGATTCGCGAGAGCCGCGCTGTCGATATCGCTAAATAACATGAACGACGCGAACGAGCTCATCTCATTTATCGCGTCGATGTCGGGGGAGGGCAACCTTCGCGTCGAGGAGAACCTTGGCGAGGGGTATGTCCGCCTCCGCGTTTCGGAGGCCGAGCGGCGCCAGGCAAAGCACGACATTCAGCATGTCGAGGATATCGTCATCGAAATGCTCCGTAATGCTCGCGATGCCGGCGCCGACAAGGTCTATCTCGCCACGACCAAGGAAGATGGCGTCCGCACGCTTGTCTTTCTGGATAACGGCTCGGGTGTTCCGCAGGATATGCAAGAGCGAATCTTCGATGCTCGCGTTACCTCAAAGCTCGAGAGCATGAAGATGGACCGTTGGGGCGTTCACGGTCGTGGCATGGCATTGTTTTCGATCAAGCAGAACACCGACGAGGCCCGCGTGGTCACGTCTGGTGTCGATCTTGGCTCAGCCTTTAAGGTGAGCGTTGCGGCCGACCGCCTCAGCGAGCGTGCCGATCAGTCCAGCTGGCCCCAGGCCGTCAAGGATGAGGACGGACGTTATGTCTGTGCTCGCGGTCCGCATAATATTATTCGCGCTGCCTGTGAGTTTGCGCTCGAGGAGTTGCGTGGTTGCGATGTCTATCTTGGTTCTCCGTCTGAGATTGCCGCGACCCTTTATGCTCAGGCGTCAAGTCGGCTCGATACGTCTCGTCTCCTGTTTATTGATGATGAGAGCGAGCTTCCGGTTGTCGATCGTTTAGGCCTTGCCTCTGATGCCGAGGACTTTATTCGTATTTGTTCGGGTTTGGGTCTTGAAATGTCCGAGCGCACGGCCCATCGCATTTTGGCAGGGCAGATTAAGCCCGTTCGCGGTGTGACTGCGCGTCTGCTGCGCGAGCGTGACTCATCCTCGCATGCGCCGGCTCCTGTCGATCTCGCGAAGGATCGTCGTGGGCTGCGTATTGCCAAGGATGACATGGCACAGTTTTCGCGTGCTGTGGAGCGCGACTTTAATGACCTTGCCGCCCGGTACTATCTCAATCTTTGCGGCGACCCAAAGATCCGTGTTTCGCGTGATCGAATCACCGTGACCTTCGATCTTGCCAAAGAGGAATAGTGCCTTTACCGAGTCCACTCGGTACGATAAAGTTATTGCAGTTAAAACGTACTTTTAAACGCAGGAGTTTCTTCATGGATTGCCTGAAGGTATCAAGCAAATCATCGCCCGCGTCCGTTGCCGGCGCCATCGCCGGCATGGTCAAGGATGGTGTACCCGTCAACATCCAGTGTGTCGGTGCCGGTGCTGTCAACCAGGCCATTAAGGCCGTTGCTATCGCGCGCGGTTTTTTGATTCCAACCGGTTTTGATATTTCCTGCGCGCCTGTGTTCTCCGACATCCTCATTAACGGGGAGTCGCGCACGGCCATCCGCCTTTCTATCTACGTTCACCAGATCAATCGAGCTGCTATGGATAACGTCGTCATGGATGATGTTAAGCCTGTGGCATAGCTTCTGCTTGCCTCGTTTCGCTCCCCATCGTTAGGACTTATGCACATGGACCAGCGTTCCGTACGCGATATTCTTGCCGGTAAAACCTACTTTATCCGCACCTTTGGCTGTCAGATGAATCAGCACGACTCCGAGCGTGTGAGCGGTCTGCTTGATTCGTATGGCTGCCTCATGGCGCTCGATCCCGAGCATGCCGATATCGTTGTCTTCATGACATGCTGTGTGCGTGAGGCCGCCGATACTCGCCTGTACGGTCAGTGCAATTCCTGCAAAAGCCTGCCGCCTTCGCCTTCGGGCAAGCGTGTGGTTGCCGTGGGCGGCTGTATCGCGCAGCGTGATGGAGAGGGCCTGCTCACCAACGTCGATAACGTCAATGTCATCTTTGGCACGCATTCTATCGCACATGTGGCCGAGCTCATTGCCGAGGCGTTCCTTGATGGTAAGCGTCATATCCGCACCAATGAGCATGAGGATACGGATGCCATGAGCATGCCGTGGCATCGCGAGACCCAGTATCACGCCTGGGTGCCCATCATGACAGGCTGCAATAATTTCTGCACCTATTGCATCGTGCCGTACGTGCGCGGTCGCGAAAAAAGTCGCCCCTTCGAGGAGATTGTCGACGAGGTGACCGGTTTGGTGCGCCAGGGCGTGCGTGAGATTACGCTGCTGGGCCAAAACGTTAACTCATATGGTCGCGATCTGTTTGGCAAGCCGCGTTTTGCCGATCTGCTGCGTGCCGTGGGCGATACGGGTGTGGAGCGCATCTTCTTTACGTCTTCGCATCCCAAGGATCTGCTCCCCGAGACCATCGACGCCATGGCCGAGACGCCTGCCGTTATGCCGCAGTTGCACCTGGCCGTCCAGTCAGGTTCGACACGGATCCTCAAAGAGATGAATCGCCGTTATACACGCGAGGACTATCTGGGCCTGGTCGATCGCATTCGCAACCGCATGCCCGATATCGCGCTCTCGACCGACATTATCGTTGGCTTCCCGGGCGAGACTGAAGAAGACTTTGAGCAGACGCTCTCACTTGCCGAGACGGTCTGCTATGCTCAGGCCTATACCTTCATCTATTCCAAGCGCGCCGGTACCCCGGCCGCCGAGATTGACGATCCTACGCCGCATGAGGTTATTCTCGAGCGTTTCAACCGCCTGGTTAAGGTTATCGAGACCACGGCGCACGAGTACAACCAGGGTGAGCTTCATACTGTGGTGCCGGCGCTCATTGAGGGAACGAGTAAAAAGAACGACGCGGTCCTGCTGGGCAAGAGTCCCAAGAATCAGACCGTGCATGCGCCTATCCCCGAGGGTTACAGCATCGATCAGCTTGTTGGTAAGATCGTTGATGTTGACGTTGACGTTGCCAAGACCTGGTATTTGTCCGGCTCCGTTGTGGGCGAGCCGCGCTAATGGTTTCTCCCAGGGCAGGTCTTTCCGCCGTTGCGATCGTCGGTCCGACGGCGGTTGGTAAGAGTGATGTTGCCGACCGTTTGGCAGCTCGTCTTTCGTCCGAAGTGCTGTCGTGCGATGCGATGCAAATCTATCGCGGCATGGACATCGGTACCGCAAAGATGGCGCCCGATGAGTGTACGGCGCCGCTGCGTCTCGTCGACATTGTAGAGCCGGGTGTGGCATATTCTGCTGCGCTTTATCAGGCTGACGCTCGCGCACATATTGAACGTCTCCTTGGTTCGGGTTGCCTGCCGGTTTTTTGCGGAGGTACGGGGCTGTATCTCAAGGCCGCCCTGGATGAGATGGATTTTCCCTCGGGCGAGCTTGAGGACGATCGTCGCGCGGGGTATCAGGAACTTGCCGAGCGCATAGGCGAGGAAGCGCTGCACGCGCTGCTTGCCGAGCGTGATCCCGAGTCCGCTGCGGTCATCCACCCCCATAATGTTCGTCGCGTGATTCGGGCGCTCGAAATGCACGATGATGGTGTGTCCTACGCGCAGCAAAAGTCGCAGTTTAGTGTTCCGCGCGAGCATTATCATGCTCTATGGTTTGGTCTGACGCGTAATCGCGAGGTTCTCTACGAGCGCATTAACCTGCGTGTCGATCTGATGTTTGAACAGGGTCTTGTC
>CABUWR010000154.1 GCA_902495265.1 uncultured Collinsella sp.
CGTTCGCCCCCGCTTTGCTCTAGCTAGGTTGTTATGGGTGGGCGTGACGGCTACTCGTCGCGCTTCTCCTCGTGGCGAGCGGCGGCACGGGCATCGTGAATGCCCTTGATGGCGGCATGGCGGGCGGTGCGGGCGTCGTGCACGGCGTCGCGGGCCTCGGCGGCCGTTGCCTTGGCAGAGCGCAGCTTGGCTGCCAGGTCGGGATTGGTCTCGGCAACCGCGGCGATCGTGGGGCCGTCGAGCTCTTCTTGCGTGGGCTCGGCCAAAAAGTCGATGGCATACTGAGCGGCTACCATGGAGCCCTTGGCGAGCACGCTCTCGTCGATCTTATAGAAGCAGGAGTGCTGGGCATAGGTGGCGCCAATCTGGGGGTTGCGCGTGCCAACAAAGGCGAGCACGCCCGGTACGCGGCGCAGATACTCCGAGAAGTCCTCGCCCGAAAGCGTGCCGCGGTAATGGCCCTCGCCCGCGGGACCCAGGCACTTGAGCACAGCTTGGCGGCAGCGCTCGCTCGAGGCGGCATCGTTTTCGACCTTGTAGTTGGCGATGGTGTAGTCGGTGAGCTCGGCCTCGGCGCCCAGAGCAGCCGCGGTGTGCTCCACGATGCGGCGCATAAGCTCGGGCATCTCCTCATGCGTCTTGTCGCCATAGGTGCGCACCGTGCCGGCGAGGTACGCCGTGCCGGCGATAACGTTGCGCGCGGTGCCGCCATGCAGTTCGCCGACGGTGATGACGGCGGGTTCGTAGGGGCTGATCTCGCGCGAGACGATGGTCTGCAGGGCGTTGACAATCTCGGCGGCAACCATAACGGCGTCGTGGCCGCGCTGGGGCATGGCGCCATGGCACGAGGTGCCGCGAACGTCGATGCGGAACCAGTCGGTGTTTGCCATGCGTGGGCCGGGCTCGCAGCTTACGGTGCCGGCGTCGACCTCGCTCCAGATGTGCGCGGCGTAGGCGCCGTCGACGCCGTCGAGCACACCCGTGCCAATCATGAGTTTGGCGCCCTGGCCGTTTTCCTCGCTGGGCTGGAATACGATGCGAATCTCGCCGTGGATGTCATCGGTCATGTGGCGCAGAATCTGCAGCGTGCCGAGCATCATGGCGATATGGCAGTCGTGACCGCAGGCGTGCATGCAGCCCTCGTTGACGCTGGCGAACTCCTCGCCGGTCTGCTCGGTGACAGGCAGGGCGTCGATGTCGGCGCGCAGCAGGATGCGGCGGCGCGGCGTGCCGTCCTCGCGGTAGGCATCGGGCGCGGTGCCGCGGAGCGTCGCCACCAGACCGGTCTTGAGCGGACGCTCGTAGGGGATATTCATGGCGTCGAGCTGGTTGGCGATGTCGGAAGTCGTGCGCTCCTCGGCAAGGCTCAGCTCCGGGTGCTTATGGAAGTGCCGGCGCTGCTTGATGATGTAGGGTTCAAACTCGGCGGCGATATCCTGGATGGCCGCGGTGACGTCGTCTGCCGCGCGAACCTCGGTTGCCGCCATAATCTGCTGTGCCTTGGTCTTCGTCATGGTCGATTTGCTCCTTGTTGGCTCGATCGCAAAATCGTACAGGCTCTCTCCAGTATGCCACCTGCCGCTAGGGCTGGTAAAGTTGCCGTTTGCCGCTTGGGGTTTTGTTGCAAGGGCGGGGGAGTACACTCGGGGGTGTTGAATTTCCTGCCAGAGATGGGGATGCCCATGCAACATATCGATCGGATTATCCGCTCCAAGAACGTCTTTACCGCGCAAGACGGTATCGATACCGCCCGCGAGCTGGCGATTGCCATTGCAGGCGATCGCATCGTCGCGGTCGGCGCGCCCGATGACGTGGTTGCCGCCGCCCCTGCCGCCACGCCAGTTGTCGACTACGGCGAGCAATTCATCTGCCCCGGTTTCCATGACGCTCATCTGCACTTCTTCCATACCTCGGTCGGTTCCTCGCCGTACATGCTCATGGATATGGGCACGTCAGAGGCGGCACTGGTGCAGCATGCGCTCGAGTTTTCCCAGGGCCTGCCCAATGACGCCTGGGTCGTGACCCAGGGCTGGCGCGATTACCGCTGGGATCCGCCCGAGCACCCTACCAAGGCTTCCCTCGACGCCGCCTTCCCCGATCGCCCCTGTGTTATGTATTCGGGCGATGGGCATACCCTGTGGCTCAACAGCCGCGCACTCGAAGCCCTCGGCGTGACGCGCGACAGCGAGCTTCCGGCGGGTGGCAGCTACGACAAGGATGCAAATGGCGAACTCACAGGTATCGCTCACGAGGCTGCGGCCATGCAGCTGCTGCCGCGCTGTCTTGAGTGGCTGGGCGAGGACCGCATCGCGAGCGCTTACGCCGACCAGATGAAGCGTATGGCCGAGCAAGGCATCACCTCGATCTGCGATATGTCGCTCATGCCCATGCCGGGCTGTGACTTTATTCGCGACGATGTTTACGACAAGCTGCAGGCCGCCGGCAAGCTGGGCATCCGCGCCCATCTGTTTCCCACGCTGCTGGATGACCAATCGCGCTTGGAAGAACTCCAGACCCGCTACGCGAACAATGCGCTGCTCTCGGCGCCAGGCTTTAAACAGTTCTTCGACGGCGTGTCGAGCGAGCATACCGCATACCTCACTGAGCCCTATACTAACCCGCGCTTCCCGGGTGACCAGGGTCGCCTGACGGTTCCTGTCGAGCGCATGCGCAAGTTGGTTCTGGCGGCAGCCGAGCGTGGCCACACCGTGCGCATCCACGTTATCGGCGACGGTGCCATCCATGCCGCACTCGATATCTTTGAGGAGGCGGCAGAGCTCTACGGTCTGCCCCCGCACGGCCATAATACGCTTGAGCATTTGGAGAATCTGCTGCCCGAGGACATCGATCGTCTGCGCAAGCTCAACGTCATTGCCTCGAGCCAGCCTTGCCACATCACGCTCGACCCGGGTGGCCCGGAGCGCGACCTGGGCCTGGAGCGCAGCCGCATCATGTGGCCGTTTGCGACCTATAAGCAACGCGGCATCCGCCAAGCTTTCGGCACCGATAGCCCCATCACGGCCGTTACCAGCATGAACGTGCTCTACACGGCCATCACGCGCCAAGACCCCCGCAGCCACTGG
This sequence comes from uncultured Collinsella sp., assembly GCA_902495265.1. Taxonomy (GTDB): domain Bacteria; phylum Actinomycetota; class Coriobacteriia; order Coriobacteriales; family Coriobacteriaceae; genus Collinsella. Next base: position 3,084 of record CABUWR010000154.1, read on the forward strand.
CCCGAGGGCGGCTGGCTCCCCAGCGAGCGCGTCGACGCGGCTACAGCTCTGCGCAACTACACCCTGGGCAGCGCTTACGCAGCAGGTGACGAGCAAAACCTCGGCAGCCTAGAGCCCGGCAAATACGCCGACCTGGTAGTCCTGGACCAAAACCCGCTCACCATCGACCCCCAAGAGCTGCAGGCCACCAAGGTTCAGGCCACCTACCTGGCAGGCAACTTGATTTACGAGCGCTAATAATCATGCCGTACCGTTAAACGCGGCTCGGGCAGCCTATTTTGGGATGGCGCTCGAGCCGCGTTTGTATATCGGTGGGGACCCACTATGAGCGTCCCTGCTCTGCTTGATTTGAGCGTGGGGTGGGGCACCGCTGCCCCCACGCGCTTAATTTGGACATCGGCAATGTGGTCTCTTGGTGTTTTGCATACTTTCCATTACAGATTGCATAAATAGGCTGGGATGTTCTTTCTGGTCCTGATGTACCCCCGCCTGGGCCGTGCAAAAAACGGAGTATTCAGCAACGCAAGCCCCGCCGGCGCCGCTGCAGTCGGGTAGTATCGCGAAGCTCGATGACATTTTGTGGTCCGGTACGGCGCGAAGTACGCCTATTTGCCCCAACGGGGTCTGCCCACCGACCAAAACCGCCCGCTGAAGGCGTCCTTGGGACCAATAAGGAATGTCCGGTGCGTATGCAATCGTCCTGGTCTGCTGAATACTCCCAAAAATGCACGGTGCTCCCTGGGGGACCCGTGCGCGCGGCGAAAACCATGCCCATGTCGCTATCCGCATCGCCATTTTGCTGCACTGACTTTTCTGAATGCCGGGCCCGATAACGTTGGCTCAGCTCCCGTGTGGCGCCGGAGGGGCGGGGC
>CABUWR010000155.1 GCA_902495265.1 uncultured Collinsella sp.
GTCAGCAGGCTCGAGCGCATCTTGGGAATCTCCCAGCCCGGCAGGTAGTAATGGATGCGGTCGAAGAAGGCCGAATCGTTGTTAAACTCCGGCGGGAACGGATCAAAAAGGTGCGTGGTCTTAAGGACGTTTTGCACGGTGTCGTTGATGTTGCCCTCAAAGACCATGGAGGCATCGGCGTTAATCTGGTCGCGGCCGCGCGCGTAGCTGCCGCTCGCCATATAGTCCTTCATGATCTGCACGGCGTTGGTGTCCTTAAAGCGCATGCCGGCGACCTCGTCAAACGTCACGCAGTCCCAATGGCCCACCAAGCCCACGCGGTCGGCGCGCATGGAGTTCATGCGGCCGAACAGGTTGGCCGTGGTGGTCTGGCCGCCAGAGAGCAAGATGGCGTAGGGCGAGACCTCTTTGTAGATATGGCTCTTGCCGGTGCCGCGGGGACCCAGCTCGCACAGGTTGTAGTTGCGCTCGATCAGCGGCACCATACGCTCGATAAAGTGCAGGCGCTCTTTCTCGGAAAGCTCGCTGGGCTCATAGCCAGCCGAGCGCAGCAGCATGTTGAGCCACTCGTCGCGCGTAAAGTACTGGCGCTCGTCGACCATGGCATCCAGGTCCAGGTTGGGCATCTGGATGGGCGTGAGCGACGCCACGCTAAACGGAGAGTCCTCGGGTCCGCGCTTCTTACGCTTGGCCTTGGAGCGGCGCGGCGCATCGTCGCCAAAGACCTCCATGCCAAACTCGTCTTCCTCATCCAAGGGGTGACGATACTCGATGCTCATAATGCACCAAATGCCGCCCTGCAGAATCTTGGAATAGTCACGCACGTACTCGGCCGGCATCACAAACGGCTCGATGGTCAGGTTGGCAAACGACGCCACGTAGATGTCTTTGTACTCGTCGAGCTTGGCCGTCACCTTATCGATGATGGTAAAGCGACCCAGCTCGCGAATCTTGGACTTAATGCGCTCGGACTCGTCGGGACGCACGTAGTTATCGGTGAGGATCTTGCGGATGCGCCCCAGGCCCTCCGCCACGGCATCCTCGTCGTCGGTTGAGCAGTACATACCCAGCAGGTACTCCAGCACAAAGGTGGGCACGTTGGCGCCGCGCTTCATAAGGGCCGTCAGGTCCTTGCGCACGATCTTGCCAGCAAAGTGCTCAAGCAGCTTGCCGTCCAACCCATCCATGTCGTAGCCGTCGTCCTCGGGAGCCTCGGCCACAGCCTGATCATAACCGTCGGTCGAGAATTCGTCCTCGGCGTTCACCGCAGCCTCAACGGGCGCGGCAGCAACCGGCTCCGGGGCAGGCGCAACAGCCTCAGTCGCCGGGGCCTCCGCAGCAGGCGCGGCCTCCGCAGGCACCACACCCTCCACCGGCACATCCACATCAATCGAGGGAACTTCCCACAGATCGTCGTCATAGCTATCAAACATAGGGCACACTCCTAAAAACCAAAGTCAGCAACAGGGGCAAACGAAACAGCGATGGTGTACGTCTCGCGCCAAACAATCTTGCCCGTCTCGCGCTCGCGGCAGACCAGATAGTACGGACCCTTGGACGAGAATCCATCCGCTGCACGCAGCGCAAACTTGGCATGCACCACGCGCTCCTGCGAGTTAGCAGAAGTCTTGTTGGCATGCGCCTTGACCGTATCGCTCACCTCGTTGCCGCTTGCGTCGGTAAACACCAGCTCATACTCGCACGGCAAGACCTTGCCTTGGGCGGGTTCTTCCTGGATCAAGTTGACCGAGAAGAGCGAGTTGGTCACTCGGCGTCCCTCACTCAGTACGCGCAGCGTCGCCACGCGCGTATCGACAAAGTCCTTGGAACCCGAGCGCGCACGCCAAAATCCGATAACGGGCACGCAGAGCTCCTGCAGGCTCATGCCGCCGTGGACGTAGTTGTTAGTGCCGCCGGGACGCTTGAAGTGCACGTTCTCGCGCGGGGCAAATCCCTCAAAACCGGCACCTAAACGTCCCATGCCAACATTAACAAACACCTCGCATGCCTCTTCCGAAAGCTTGGCCACGGCCTCGTTGGGCACCACCAGATGACGCTTGCCGTGCATGACAGGAGCGTCAAGGAAGGGAAGGTCTGGCTTGCCGAGCATCTGGCACTCGTTGAGCTCACGACGCGTGTAGATGAAGCCGTGATCCGCCGTCATAACAACACGCGCGCCCGGGGCGTCGGTGCACACGCGGCGCGCCAACGCGGCAAGTTCCTCCACGGTGTCCGCGCAGGCATCGAAAACGTCATCCTGCGTAGCTGCCTTCTCGCCCGTGGCATCGATCTTGTTGTGGTAGAGATAAACGAGCTTGGAGTCTTTGAGCAGCGCTTTGCGCTCGGTTCCTGACATGTTGAGGTATGCGCTCGAGCGCAAAGCGCGGGCCGTGGGCTCAACGTGGGTAAGTACGGCCTCGCGCTGCGGAGTCGTCGCAGTGGGCATGCCGTCAGCCAGCACAAACGAGCCATCCGTTGCAAGCTCAAGCGCTTGGTGCGGCAGCAGCGCGGGCATGCCCACCTCGGTGATGGAGGGAAAGACCGCCTGCATGCTAGAAACCTTGACGTTGCCGCCGCGCTCGCGCTCGAGAAGCGCCGCGACGTCACGGGCCACCTCATAGCGCAGCGCGTCGCTTACGATAACGACCGTCGTTTTGGCGGACCCCACAAAGGTGGGCAGCACATGCCAGTAGAATTCATCCTGCCGTGCAGGGCCATCGATGTAGCCGCAATCGGCCCACTCCCCTTGCGCAGCGGATGTCCAGCAGGCATTGGAATCGGCCAAAAACCAGTTACTGTAGAGATTCTCCGCCCAGTCCACCACGGCTCGGGCAGGCTCCTCGAGCACATCGCACTCGACAGAGCGCGCCCGCAAATACGCGGTGCACATATGGCGATAGGCAGCATCCATGGAATACCAATCGGACGTATAGGCATCCCACACCTGCTGGGGTTGCGCCAGATGGAACCCGCCCGCATGTGCCTGCCTAAATGCGCACATATCGGCCACAGCGGCAAGCAAGCCAAAGTAGCTCTCGACACGGCGGTACCAGCTTAGGTCGCAGCGACGCGCCGCAAAGGCGCGTGCGTCCTCAACACGGTCTGCACCCTGGGCAAACGAGCTGAACAACTGCGAGAGCACAGCCTCATTGACGCACGGGAACACATCAAGCGAGGCCAGCACACCGATCGGCAGAGCCTCAAACCGCACAAAGAGCCCGCGGGCATCCTCCACCAAACGACAGATCTCAAATAGGTCCTCGCTCGATGCCTGGGTATCGGCGGCCTGGTCCCACGTGCGCACCGCCTCAAGGCAATAGGGGCCGTAGGCGGGAGCCACATAGCTTTCGAGTCCCTTGAGCGCTCCCTCGGGAAGCGCGGTAGACGCCGCTGTAAGGAGCACATGGGATGAAAGCATAAGCAATGAGTCGCGCTCATACAGCGGTCCCTCAAACCCATAGCAGCGAAGCATAAAGGCAGAGAGCACATCGCGCACGCAGTACTTGTCCATCAACTCGGCCAGCGCCTCGGGACCCTCGTGCAGCAGCGTGGTCATACAGCTGCGCAGCACAAACGCGGGTCGCGCGTCGCCAAGCTCTTTACCGCCAAATATCACCGTAAGGATGCCGAGTTCGATATCGGATGCACCCGCGGCATGCGGAACACACGCGGCAAACTTAGCGCAGCGAGTCTTGGCATCAAAGAACGTCTTGTGCTCGCGCAGACTCTCGCGCACGGCATCGATATTCTCGATACCCAACTGATCGGCCAAAAGCGAAAGATAGTCAGCCTGGAACTGATCGGCATACAGCTCGACATCGGCAAGCCAATCGCCCTCAAGCCTGCCGCGCGGGCAACGACGATACAACAAGATATCGTCCGCAAGGTCATCGCGGTTGATGAGCTTCTTGACCGCAAACATGCGGCCCTCGCAAGCCTCAACAAACCGCAC
>CABUWR010000156.1 GCA_902495265.1 uncultured Collinsella sp.
CGGTGTCGACGAGGCTCTCGCCCTTGACCGTAGAAGTCGAGGAACCGCCAAAGTTGAGGCTGTCGGCCGAAAGGCGCTTCTCGGCGAGCTCGAAAGAGCTGCGGGTACGCGTCGAGGGCTCGTTGAACATGTTGACGATGGTCTTGCCCTTGAGCGTGGGGACCTTCTTGATGGCACGCTCGTTGACCTCGGAGAACGCCTTGGCGGTCTCGAGGATGAGCTTGATGTCCTCTTCGGAGTACTCGGTAATGTCGATCAGGTGCTTATGATTGAACGCCACGGTACTACTCACCTCCCAGCGGCGCGGAGCCCACGTGGGAACCCGGCGCGACGTCGTTGATCTCGACAGCGGTACGGCCGTCGACTTCCTTCATATATAGGTGCACGTTCTCCTCGTGCGACGAGGGAACGTTCTTGCCGACAAAGTCCGGCGAGATAGGGAGCTCGCGGTGACCGCGGTCAACGAGAACTGCCAGCTCGACTCGGCTCGGACGACCCAGGTCCATAACGGCGTCCAGAGCGGCGCGGATGGTGCGACCCGTGTACAGGATGTCGTCCACCAGCACGACGCGCTTGCCGTCGACGCTGAAGGGAATGTTGGTAGCGTGGATCGCGGGAGCGAAATTGGTCGCATAGTCATCGCGATAGAAGCTGATGTCCAGGCTGCCGAGCGGAACGTCGACACCCTCGATCTCCTTGATCGCCTCGGCGAGCTTCTTTGCCAGAAGGTCGCCGCGCGTGACGATGCCGACCAGAGCGAGGTCTTCACAGCCCTCGTTGCGCTCGAGAATCTCGTGCGCGATGCGGGTCATCGCTCGGTTGACGGCGGTCTCGTCCATGATGACCGCCTTGGGGGAAGTCGTGCCCATCGATCTCCTTCCTCACATGTCTTGACTGCTGACACAGTCAAAAAAATAGATGCCCGACCGCTCAAAGCGGACCAGACACCCACAGGAAGTACTGCTCATTGACAGCTATGTAATTCCATGTGGGTATCTCGTACCCCTTTAATGGTCAAGGCATAGTGTAGCCAACCTCGGGCTCAAATGCGAGCATAAATACTAGTCAATCCGTAAACGGAGCCAATAGCTCCATAAACCTATATATATTTGTGGGACGCGCTTGAAAACCTTGTTACGAGCTGGCATAATCCCCTCTGCTGCACGCAAATCGGATCTACGTCCAGGGCCGTGGCGTGGGCACTATCGCCAAAAGAGAAATATCTCTGTGTAGATTGCGCACAGAGACATGCTTCTGTGCTATAGTTCAGGCTTGTTTGTTAACGCGACATGTTCGTTTGTCGCCCAAGGAGGGTCAGTTATGTCCAAAGTTTGCGAAGTTTGCGGTAAGCACCCCGTTGCCGGTCGCTCCATCAGCCACTCTCACCGCGTCACCAACCGTAAGTTCCGCCCCAACATCCAGCGCGTCTACGTTGTCGTCGATGGTCACCGTCGCAAGATGAACGTTTGCTCCACCTGCCTAAAGTCCGGCAAGGTTGCGCGCTCCTAAATAAGGTCTTACCAACAAGTACCTCGGACTCTCCGGGTCAAAGACCTCGCGTTCACATAGAACTTACCAAAGGCGCCCTCCCCTACGGAGGGCGCCTTTTTGCACTCATTGGGGACAGACTTACATGAGTGCTTTCACGCATTTGGGACAGACGTGACGCATGCCGGCAGCGATTCGACCCCTGCCTCACGCAGCCTCCTTCCAGCCTGCAGTGGCCTTGGTCACGCTTGTAGCGCCGATACCGGTGATACGGGCAATTTGCTTGACCGTGAGATGCGCCCGCCTTAGCCTCAGCAGACAGGCATCGCGCTCGGGTCGCGGCAGGGCCTTGAGCAGCGCAGGATCTATGCTCGGCAGGACTTCGTGCGCGACGGCAAGGGCGTCCTCATCGGAGATCCGCCGGCGTGGAAGAACCTCCACTGACCAGATGTGCCCGGCAACTTCCTCGAGATGCTCACAATAGCAACGGGAGCCTCCGACAATATCGAGCATGGGGGCCGCATCACAGATGTCAAAGGGATCGTAGCCCAGCTGGTATGCCTTGTAGCTTGACCAACGATACGCCTCGAGCGAGTCGAGCGCGCCTTTCACAGGATTGAGATGGATATAATCGAGCAGCTGTACCGCCTGCGTGTCCGACTCAACCGCGACCCGCGAATAGCGATTATCAAACAGATGCCCCGTTCTTCCCGTTTTCCCATTGAAATACTTAGCATATGCCGTCAATGCGCACTGCATTGCCTTTGAAAGGTTGTCATATGGGTCATCAACCATCAAATGGAAGTGGTTATCCATAAGGCACCAAGCCAACACCGCCACTTCATGGCGTGCAAACCTGTCCGCGATGTCCGATAAGAAACGATAGCGGTCGGAGTCATCTTCAAAAATAATCTGCTTGGAGTTGCCACGGTCAAAAACGTGGTAGTAGCCGGTGGGCGAGACGGCGCGGGCGCATCGAGGCATATTCTCTCCTTTCAAAACTGAACAGGCAACACCTAAAAGGAGAGAAGGAACGCGAAATGCTGAGCCTGTATCCTATTTATATCCAATGAGCGGCAAAAACAGGTCCAGAACGACAAAATGGCAAAACGATGTCTGTCCCAAATGAGTGAAAGCACTCATGTAAGTCTGTCCCCAATGAGCGGGGCAATGCAGCATTAGTTGAAACGGTTCATTTAGTTGAAGCGTTTTAGTGTGCCTTTTACGGGAATCTTACCGTTCGCCGAATAATTTCTTGCTATCATGCAAAGCGTAGGGTAAATCTCCGATCGCAAGGAGACACAAATGGTGAAAAAGTCACCGGAAAACACTACTCCCGCAATTGTGGACAACGTAGAGGCGCTTGAGGCTAAGCTCGCTCAGATGCGAGAGGCCCAGGCGCTTTTTGCTACGTACACGCAGGAGCAGGTCGACAAGATCTTCTATGAGGCCGCCATGGCCGCCAACAAGGCTCGTATCCCGTTGGCGAAGATGGCCATCGAGGAGACCGGCCGCGGCGTTCTTGAGGACAAGGTCATCAAGAACCACTACGCCGCAGAGTACATCTACAACGCTTACAAGAACACCAAGACCTGTGGTGTCCTGGAGCGCGACGAGGCTTACGGCATCACCAAGATCGCCGAGCCCATCGGCATCGTGGGTGCCGTCATCCCGACGACCAACCCCACCTCCACCGCGATCTTCAAGACGCTGATCAGCCTGAAGACCCGCAACGCAATCATCATCTCCCCGCACCCGGCTGCCGCCAAGTGCACCATCGCCGCCGCCAAGCTCGTGCTTGACGCCGCCGTCAAGGCCGGCGCCCCCGAGGGCATCATCGGCTGGGTCGATGTCCCCTCCATCGAGCTGACCAACATGGTCATGCGCGACGTCGACATCATCCTCGCCACCGGTGGCCCGGGCATGGTCAAGGCCGCCTACTCCTCGGGCAAGCCCGCCCTGGGCGTTGGCGCCGGTAACACCCCGGTCGTCATCGACGACACCGCCGACGTGCTGCTCGCCGTCAACTCCATCATCCACTCCAAGACCTTCGACAACGGCATGATCTGCGCTTCCGAGCAGTCCGTGACCGTCATCGACACCATCTATGACCAGGTTAAGGCCGAGTTCCAGAAGCGCGGCTGCTACTTCGTCAAGCAGGGTGCCGAGATGGAGGCCCTGCGTGCCGCCATGTTCAAGAACGGCGCTCTCGACCACCGCATCCCCGGCATGGCTGCCGCCAAGATCGCCGAGCTCGCCGGCATCGAGGTTCCCGCCAAGACCAAGATCCTGATCGCCGAGGTCACCTCCACCGACCCTGCCAAGGAGGAGTTCTCCCACGAGAAGCTCTCCCCGGTCCTGGCCATGTACCACGCCAAGGACTTCCAGGAGGCCGTCGACAAGGCCGAGCACCTGGTGCTCGCCGGTGGACCGGGCCACAC
>CABUWR010000157.1 GCA_902495265.1 uncultured Collinsella sp.
AGTACCAGCGCCACCACACCGACGTCCGTGCCTGCGCCCGCGACCTGTTCGAGGGCGCTGCGACCGTGCTGCCGACGGCCCAGATGACCTGCGCCATCACCGGTTCGGGCGGTCTGCTGCTGTCCCAGTGGCTCGACCTGGAGTTTGTCCAGGAGGTCATCGCCAGCAAGCGTGCCGTCGAGACCCTCATCCCGGCCACCGATGTCGCCATCGAGCTGGGCGGCGAGGACGCCAAGATCATCTACTTCGACAACGGCATCGAGCAACGCATGAACGGCACCTGCGCCGGCGGCACGGGCGCGTTCATCGACCAGATGGCCACTCTGCTACACACCGACGCCAGCGGCCTTAACGAACTCGCGGCCAACGCCACCACCATCTATCCCATTGCCAGCCGCTGCGGCGTCTTCGCCAAGACTGACGTGCAGCCGCTGCTCAACGAAGGCGCCCGCCCCGAGGACGTCGCCGCTTCCATCTTCCAGGCCGTCGTGACCCAGACCATCTCGGGCCTGGCGTGCGGCCGTCCCATCCGCGGCAACGTCGCCTTCCTGGGCGGCCCGCTGCAGTATCTCTCCGAGCTGCGCCACCGCTTCTACCTCACGCTCAACCTGGACGAGGAGCACCGTATCGTGCCCCAAAACGCTCACCTGTTCGTGGCGAGCGGCGCCGCCATGGCGCACGAGTCCAACAAGCTCAGCACGTTCCCGCAGCTCATCGAGGCCATCGACAGCTTAGGCGACACACAGGGTGCCGAGGTCGAGCGCCTGGATCCGCTCTTTGCCACCGACGAGGACTTTGCCGAGTTCAAGGGTCGCCACGACCAGGAAGTCGTCCCCAAGGGCAAGCTCGATGGCTACGCCGGCCGCGTGTTCATCGGCATCGACGCCGGCTCCACCACCATGAAGGCCGCGCTCGTGGGCGAGGACGGTCAGCTGCTGCACACCTGGTACGGCAACAACAACGGCGACATCCTGGGCACGGCCAAGGTCATCATGGCCGATTTCTACAACCACATCCCCGCGGGCTGCACCATCGGCCACGTGACCACCACGGGCTACGGCGAGGCGTTGCTCATCGAGGCCCTCAAGGCCGATTCCGGCGAGATCGAAACCGTTGCGCACCTGCGCGGCGCCAAGGCGTTCCTGCCCGGCGTCGAGTTCATTCTGGACATCGGCGGCCAGGACATGAAGTGCCTGCGCGTCAAGGACGGTGTAATCGAGCACATCATGCTCAACGAGGCCTGCTCGTCGGGCTGCGGTAGCTTTATCGAGAGCTTCGCCGTCTCTATGAACATGGACGTGCGCGCGTTCGCCGATGCCGCCATCCATGCCAAGGCCCCGGTCGACCTGGGCAGTCGCTGCACGGTCTTTATGAACTCGCGCGTCAAGCAGGCGCAAAAGGAAGGCGCCACGGTGGGCGATATCGCGGCAGGTCTGTCTTATTCCGTCATCAAGAATGCCCTGTTCAAGGTCATTAAGCTGCGCGATCCCAAGGAGATCGGCAGCCAGGTAATCGTCCAGGGCGGCACCTTTATGTCCGATGCCACGCTGCGCGCGTTTGAGCAGCTCACCGGCGTTCATGCCGTGCGTCCCGACATCGCCGGCTGCATGGGCGCCTACGGTGCGGCCCTGCTCGCCCGCGATCGCGCCGGCACCGACGGCACCTCGACCATCCTTTCTGCCGAGGACATCGCGCACCTCACCGTGACGCAAAAGCATGTCCGCTGCGGCCGTTGCTCCAACAACTGCCAGCTCACCGTCAACGATTTTGGCGGCGGTAGGCGCTTCATTACCGGTAACCGCTGCGAGAAGGGTGCCGGCCACAAAAAGCAGAAAACCGAGGCCCCCAACCTCTTCAAAAAGAAAAACGAGCTGCTCTTTAACCGTGAGGTGCTGAGCCCCGACGAGGCCCCGCGCGGCACCGTCGGCATCCCGCGCGCTCTCAACATGTACGAGAACTACCCCTTCTGGCACGCGTTCTTTACGCGCCTGGGCTTTAGCGTGCAGCTGTCCGACCAGTCGAGCAAGAAGACCTACCAGGCAGGCATCGAGTCCATGCCGTCCGAGAGCGTGTGCTATCCGGCCAAGATGAGCCACGGCCACGTGATGAACCTCATCGACCGCGATGTCGACTTCATTTGGATGCCGTGCGTGCGCTGGGAGCGCAAGGAGGATCCGACCGCCGGTAACTGCTACAACTGCCCCATCGTCATGAGCTACCCCACGGCGCTGGCGCTCAATATTGACGAGATCCGCGAGCAGAACATCGAGTTCCTGTATCCGTTTGTGCCGTATCACGACAAGACCGAGCTCAAGCGCCGTCTATACCAGGTGCTCGCCGTCGACCGTGTGGCCGATGCTGAGGCCGGTCGCGGTCGCGTGCGCGGTCCTAAAATCACGCGCTCCGAGGTCGATGCCGCCGTCAACGCTGCTTTTGAGGCCGACGCGCGCTTCCACGAGGATATCCAGACCATGGGCGAGGAGGCTCTTAAGTGGGTTGAGGACCACGGCGGCCACGGCATCGTGCTCGCCGGTCGTCCCTACCATAACGACCCCGAGATCAACCATGCCCTGCCCGAGCTTATCTCGAGCTTTGGCTTTGCGGTCTTTACCGAGGATTCGCTTGCGCATTTGGTAAAGCCCGAGCGTCCGATTCGCGTCGTCGACCAGTGGATGTACCACAGCCGCCTGTACGCCGTCGCCCGTTTTGTGACGATGCGCAACGACCTGGACCTGATTCAGCTCAACTCCTTCGGCTGCGGTCTCGATGCCCTGACCACCGACCAGGTGCAGGAGATCCTTGAGGCCAGCGGCAAGATCTACACCGTGCTCAAGATCGACGAGGTGTCCAACCTGGGCGCCGCGCGCATCCGCATCCGCTCGCTCATGGCAGCGCTCAAGGACCAGGAGGCCGAGCGCTTGGCCGAGGCCACGGCCGCTGGCGAGACTTACGAGCAGGGCGATGCCGCGCCGGTGGCTCCCTCCACGGATACCCCCGCGTTCGCGAGCCGCAAGTACACGTTCGAGGCGCAGCGTGAGAGCGCTTCGACCGCGTGGCCCAAGGTGCCCTTTACCGAGCAGATGCGCGACGAGGGCTACACCATCCTGTGTCCGCAGATGGCGCCGATCCACTTTGACCTGGTCAAAGAGGTGTTCCGCGGTGCCGGCTACAACTTGGAGCTGCTGCCCTCGACCGATCACGACGCCGTCGAGGCCGGCCTGCGCTACGTGAACAACGACATCTGCTATCCGTCCATTTTGGTGACCGGCCAGATTATGGAGGCCATCGAGAGCGGTCGGTACGACCTGTCCAAGACCGCCGTGGTTATCAGCCAGACCGGCGGCGGCTGCCGTGCCACCAACTATATTGCGCTCATCCGCAAGGCGCTGCGCGAGAGCGGCCACCCCGAGATCCCGGTGATCTCGCTTTCGGCCGTGGCGCTGGGCGAGGACAACCCCGGCTTTAAGATTACGCCGGCGCTGCTTAAGCAGGCAGTCTACGCGGTGCTCTTTGGCGACGTGATGATGCAGATGCTCTACCGCTGCCGCCCGTACGAGGCCACGCCCGGTGCTGCCAACGCACTCTACGAGGAGTACATGGCGCGCGCCCGCAAGCTGGCGCCTAAGTTCAACCGCCACAACTACACCAAGCTTGCGCGTGAGGCCATCCGCGCGTTCGACAGCATGCCGCTTGTGGGCGAGGGCTCCAAGCCGCGCGTGGGCGTGGTCGGCGAGATCTTGGTCAAGTTCCATCCCACAGCCAACAACCACGTGGTCGATGTGATCGAGCGCGAGGGCTGCGAGGCCGTGGTGCCGGGCCTGCTCGACTTCTTCCTGTACTCCATGAGCAACGCCGAGCTGCAGAAGGACGAGCTGGGAAGCTCTGCCACTACACGTGCGGGTATGCAGGCGCTTATCAAGCTCGTGGA
>CABUWR010000158.1 GCA_902495265.1 uncultured Collinsella sp.
CGCCGCCGACGTGATTCCCAACGCCCACGAGGCCGCGTTCCTGTCGTGCGTGCTGCCGTATGCCGACCAGTTCGACCCGACGCTCATGCGCCTCGCCTTTGCGTTTATCGTGATCGGCTTTGGCACCAAGGCCGGCCTGTTCCCCATGCACACTTGGCTGCCTGATGCCCACTCCCAGGCCCCGAGCCCTGTCTCGGCCCTGCTCTCGGGCGTGCTGCTTAAGTGCGCCATGCTTGTGATCATGCGCTTCTATGGCTTTACCATCCAGGCCGTGGGCGCAGAGTATCCGCAACTTTTGCTGCTGATCGTCGGCACGCTGTCCATTTTGGTGGCGGCACTTTCGATGTTTCGCCAGGACGACCTCAAGCGCCGCTTTGCGTACTCGTCTGTGGAGAACGTGGGCGTTATCGCCCTGTGCCTGGGTATCGGTGGCCCGCTGGGTATCGCCGCGGCCCTGCTGCACTGCGTGTTCCACGGCTTTACTAAGACGCTTGCCTTCTGCGTGTCCGGCAACATCCAGCACGCCTTTGGCACGCGTAGCCTGGCCAAGATCCAGGGTGTCGTCGAGGTTGCCCCCGCAACCGCCGCGCTCGCCATCCTGGCTCTGCTCGGCCTTGGTGCCTTCCCGCCCTTTGGCATGTTTATCTCCGAGTTCCTGACTTTTGTCGCCGGTGTTACTGCCGGTCCCATGTGGCTGGTCGTCGTGGTCGCCCTCGGTCTTACCGTGGCCATCTCCGCGCTCACCCGCATCGCACTCAAGTCGGTATTCGGCCATGCGCCCCAGGGCATGGGCAAACATGAGGCCCCGGCGCTCATGCTTATCCCCGAAATCATCCTGGCTGTCATGATCTTGTGGTTTGGCATCTCCACCCCGCTGCCTCTCGTGCACGGTGTGGAGACTGCGACCGGCATCGTGCTCGAGCAGAGCACCGAGGAACTTCACGCGACGCCGATGTACCGCGCTGTGTTCGGTACCGAGACCGCTCAGAGCGAGGTGGAGTAACGAATGATTGAAACTGAGAACAAGGTGTATGCCCGTCGCTGCGAGAGCCATGTCGAGGCCCTGCGCCGCGCCGTTCCGGGCTGCATCGAGAAGGTCGAGTGGCAGTGCGAGGACCAGCTGACGATTACCGTCAAGCAGGACAAGCTGCCCGAGGCCGTCCACTACCTGTATTACGAGCGCTACGGCTGGATTCCCGTGATCATCGGCAACGATGAGCGCAGTCTGTGCGGCCGTTACGCTGTGTACTACGTCATCTCCATGGAGGGGGAGGACCCCGGCTGGGTGACCGTGCGCACCGAGGTCGATCCCGCCAAGATGACGTTCCCGTCCGTGACGCCGTTCGTCCCCGCCTGCGTGTGGGGCGAGCGCGAGCTTCGCGACATGTTCGGCCTGATCCCCGAGGGTCTGCCCGACCGTCGCCGCCTGGTGCTGCCCGACGACTGGCCCAGCGGCCTGTACCCGCTGCGCAAGGACTCCATGGACTACCGCTTCCGTCCCGCTCCCGCGAGCGACATGGAAAACTACGAGTTCTTGGCCGATACCAAGGGCAAGGAGACCACACTCGTCCCCATGGGCCCGTTGCACATCACCTCCGACGAGCCCGGCCACTTCCGCCTGTTCGTTGAGGGCGAGACGATTGTCGACGCCGACTACCGTCTGTTCTACGTGCACCGCGGCATGGAGAAGGTCGCCGAGACGCGCCTGAACTATGACGCCGTGACGTTCCTCGCCGACCGCATCTGCGGCATCTGCGGCTGCGCCCACTCGGTGGCCTATGCCGAGGCCGTCGAGCGCGCCCAGGGCATCCATGTCCCGCCGCGCGCCCAGTACATCCGCGCCATCATGCTCGAGGTCGAGCGCCTGCACTCGCATCTGCTCAACATTGGCCTGGCGTCGCACTACACGGGCTTCGACTCCGGCTTCCAGCAGTTCTTCCGCGTCCGCGAGAAGTCCATGGACCTGGCCGAGAAACTCTCCGGTCACCGCAAGACCTACGGCCTCAACGTGATCGGCGGCGTGCGTCGCGACATTTTGGCCGAGCAGAAGCTCTCCACGCTCACGACTATCCACCAGCTGCGCTCCGAGGTTCAGGAGCTCGTCGACGTCTTGCTCTCCACGCCCAACTTTATCGAGCGTACGAGCGGTATCGGCATTCTGGACCGCAAGATCGCTCGCGACTTCTCGCCGGTCGGCCCGCTCATGCGTGGCTCGGGCTATGCCCGCGACGTGCGCTTCGATCATCCCTTCGACGGCTACGCCGATCCGGACGTCCAAAAGATGCACGCTGCTACGGCCGACACCTGCGACGCCTTCGGCCGTACCGCCGTCCGCATCCAGGAGGTCTACGATTCGATCGACATGATCGAGACCATGCTCGAGAGCTGCCCGTCGGGTCCCATCCTCACCACGGATTGGGAGTACACCCCGCACAAGTACGCCATCGGCGCCACCGAGGCGCCGCGCGGCGAGGACGTGCACTGGGCCATGCTCGGCAACAACCAGAAGTGCTACCGCTGGCGCGCCAAGGCCGCCACGTACAGCAACTGGCCGGTCCTGCGCTACATGTTCCGCGGCAACACCGTGGGCGACGCTGCGCTGATCGTCGGCTCGCTCGACCCGTGCTACTCCTGCACCGACCGCGTGACGGTGACCGATGTCGCCGCCAAGCGCGACCACGTGCTCGACAAGGAGCAGTTCGAAAACGTCTGGCGCGACAAGTCGCCGCTTGCGGGCGAGGGCACCATGGCCGCCCCGCTCGATGAGGAGGCGCTCTAATATGCTGAAGCTTTGGAAGGTTAACGCCAAGGCCGGCGACGCGACGGTCAAGTACCCGTTTGCGCCGTTCCCCACCAACAAGGACATGCGCGGCAAGCCCGAGCACAATGCCGAGCTCTGCATCGCCTGCGGTGCCTGCGGCGTGGCGTGCCCGGCCGATGCCATTCGCATGGACACCGACCTTGCGGCCGATACCATCACCTGGTCGATCGACTACGGTCGCTGCATCTTTTGCGGCCGTTGCGAGGAAGCCTGCCCCATGGAGGCCATCAAGCTCACCGAGGAGTTTGAGTTGGCCGTCATGAGCAAGGACGACCTCACCAGCAAGAGCGTCTACACGCTCGAGCACTGCTCGCGCTGCGGCAAGCCGTTCGCCCCGCACAAGGAGATCGACTACGCCAAGCGCCTGCTGCAAAAGGCCGGCGGCATGGAGGCCGAGCAGGCCGCCCGTACTGTCGGTATGTGCCAGGAGTGCAAGCGCGAGCTCGACGCCCTGCGCGCCGCCTCGGCCGTAAAGACCGGCAACGCGCACGGCATGGCTGCCAACGAGACGCTTGCGTCCGGTGAGC
The DNA here is from genome assembly GCA_902495265.1 of uncultured Collinsella sp. Classification (GTDB taxonomy): domain Bacteria; phylum Actinomycetota; class Coriobacteriia; order Coriobacteriales; family Coriobacteriaceae; genus Collinsella. The sequence goes on from CABUWR010000158.1 coordinate 3,349, forward strand.
CCCAGGGCCCCGGCATGGAGTATCTGGGCGGCCACGGTGTGAACCCGGAGTATATCGACCGCGAGCTCAACCCCGATGCGCCCGAGATTCCCGCCGGTCCGGCGCCGGTCGAGGGCATCATCATGGATTTTGAAACGAAGGAGGAGTAACCATGGCCGAACCCACGCTTTTGCCCGAGCGGCTTCAGTACCGCCCGACCAAGATCGAGCTCGACGAGAGCATCGAGAAGGCCAAGGCGACCCTTCTTAAGAAGATCAAGCGCTCGGTGTACGTCTACCGTGTCGACTGCGGCGGCTGCAACGGCTGCGAGATCGAGATCTTCGGTTCCATCACGCCCGTCTTTGACGTCGAGCGCTTTGGCATCAAGGTCGTGCCCTCGCCCCGTCACGCCGATGTGCTGCTGTACACCGGCGCCGTGACGCGTGCCATGCGCATGCCGGCCCTGCGCGCGTTTGAGGCCGCACCCGATCCCAAGATCGTGGTGTCCTATGGCGCGTGCGGCTGCACCGGCGGCATCTTCTACGACAACTACTGCGTCTGGGGCGGCACGGACAAGATCTTGCCGGTCGATGTCTA
>CABUWR010000159.1 GCA_902495265.1 uncultured Collinsella sp.
GCTACCGGTACCAACAACCGCCAGGTTGATTCCATCGTCGACGAGATCGAGGAGAAGGTCGCCGAGGCTTGCGGCGAGCACCCGTTTTCCATCGAGGGTCGCGAGCAGAAGACCTGGATGCTCATGGACTACGGCTCGGTCGTCGTCCACGTCTTCACCCCCGAGGCCCGCGACTTCTACCGTCTCGAGAAGCTCTGGGGCGACGCTCCCCAGCTCCCCCTCAACCTCCTCTAGGATCTTATTTGGGCTGGGGCTTTTTTAGCTACCCTTATCCGTTTGCCGGGCAGTTGCACCATTTGCGGCCGCCCGGTTTCTTTTTGCCCCAAAAGCAGCTAATTTGGGACGGGGCTTTTTTAACTACTACCTACCGTTCGCCGAACAACGCGATTTGTCGTTCCCAGTACGTTTTTTCTGCTCTGGCTCGGGTAACGTAATTGTTATCTGTAGAGGAGGGAGTGCGTATGACTCGGACTGCGCGAGAAATCTCTGAATATGGCTTTTACCATGTCGTCCAAAAGGGGTGTGCTGGACAACTCATATTTGAGGATGAGGATGACCGACTCTATTTGATTCGGCTGATTGCTTCGAAATGCCAGAAGTTCAAAGTTGATGTCATCGCGTGGTGCCTTATGGATAACCATATTCATCTTCTGCTTGACGACGAGCATGCTCATCTGAGTGATTGCATGCATTCGATTACGACGGCGTATGCCATGTATTTCAATTCTAAGACAGGCAGAAAGGGTCCAGTCTTCCAGGATAGATTTAAGAGCGTGCCGATCCTCGATGATGATCAGCTGCTCAACTGCGTTCGTTACATTCACGATAACCCTGCGAAAGCCAGAATTGACACTGCTTCGCTCTATCGTTGGAGCAGCTTTAGCGAGTATATGGGCTATCCGGGTATTTGTAAGACTGATTGCGTGCTCGGGTTGCTCGGGAATTCCCAGAGGTTTTTTGCATTTAGCACCTCGGGCGAGCCCAATGGCTATTGCTTCCGTTATGGCGCTCATGTGAGTGATACTGACGCGCTTGAGTTTGCGCAGGCGTTGCTCAAACCTTACGAGCCTCACCATCTCAAAGCTCTGCCCAAGGGCGTGCGTGATGACTGTATCCGTAAGCTCAAAAGCGAGGGCTTTTCGATCAAGCAGATCGTGCGCCTCACGGGCATCGGCCACTGCACGATTCAAAAAGTCAAAGTTGATAAGTAGCTCATTTCTGGTGGGGTATTTTTGCTGTGGCCGCCAAACCGGGCATGCGGGGTAGTCAATTTGGGACGGGGCTATTTTAGCTACCCTTTGGCTGAGGGTGAATGATTTAGGGCCGGAATGAACCTCAACCGATATATAGGGGTAGCTAAAATAGCCCCGTCCCAAATTGACTACCTATGTCGCGTCGGACCGAAGGAAGCAAAAAATGCCGTCCCAGAAAGATTAGTTTTTGAAGCGGGATTGGCGGCCGAAGGATAGGGCGGTGTCGCCGAATTTGTCTCGGACGGCGTCGATGGCGACGGAGAGGTCGCGGCGGTCGCTGGATTGGGCTCCGCGGTCATCGATCTCGCAGAACAGGTCGGTTTGGATACCGCCTTGGTGGTTGAAGTCGCTCATGCCGATACCCGCCAGACGCACGTGCATGCCTTCTTGCCAGATATTGTCGAGCAGCTCGAGCGCTACGGCCACAAAGATATTCTCGTCGTCAGTGGGGTGTGGCAAGCGTCGCTGTGCCGTGCGTCCGCTGCCGTAAGAGTATTTGAGCTTGAGTGTTACGGTTCCGCCCGTCAGTCCCTGACGGCGCAGGCGGCGCCCAACCGACTCGCCCAGCAGCGCAATCGCCGCCTCGATATCCTCACGCTCAGTCAAATCCTTCGCAAAGGTGCGCTCATTGCTCACCGATTTAACTTCACGTTCGTCATCCAGGCTGGTGACCTCGGATACTTCGAGCCCCAAAGCACGTTGACGCATGCGCTCGCCATTCACGCCAAAGATTGCAGTCAGGGTGGACTCTGGCGCGCGTGAAAGCTCGCCGAGCGTATAGATGCGCATGCGACGCAGTCGCTCCTCGGCCGTACGCCCGATTCCGCTCATGGCAGATACCGGCAGCGCAGCCAAAAAGCGCTGCTCGGTTCCGGGGCGCACAATGGTCAGACCAAACGGTTTGTCGCGCTCGCTTGCGATTTTTGCCACGGTCTTGTTGCACCCAACGCCGATGGAGCACGTCACCCCCAGTGCCGCCACGCGATCACTGATGCGCCGCGCAACCAGCAGCGGGTCCTCGGGTGCAAAGCGACCCGGCGTGATGTCGATAAAGGCCTCATCAATCGACACGCGCTCTACGCGTGGGGTCTCATCGGCAAGGATAGCCATGACCTGTGCACTGACCTCGCGGTAGCGGTCGAAGTGCCCGTGTGTCCAAATGGCCTGAGGACACAGACGCCGTGCCTCGGCCGAGGGCATGGCGGAGTGCACGCCAAAGCGACGCGCCTCGTAGGAACAGGTGGACACGACGCCGCGAGAATCGGCATCGCCACCCACGATGAGCGGCTTGCCGCGCCACTCGGGGTGGTCGAGCATCTCCACGCTCGCAAAAAACGCATCGAGGTCCATCAGGCCCACCGCCGGACCCGTCCAGGGCGGCGGCGTGACGCCCGCAGCATCCTCATAACCGTATGTATGTTCGCGTCTTTCCATGTTATGAGTATACCGCGCAGCTCATGTGGGGTGCGTGGATGCGCTTGCAAATCGCGAATTCTTGTCTAAGATATGGATTTGCCCTCGACTACACCGAAGAAGTTGGTCTCACGGACTTCACCTGCCCGCGTCGATGGCGTATTATGTTCAACTGTTTGTTTGTAGTTGCAGCCTAAAGCTGCTTGGTTGGAGGAGTTTCCTTTGGCAGTCAAGATTCGCCTTGCTCGTCACGGCGCTAAGAAGCGTCCGTACTACCGTGTCGTCGTCGCCGATTCCCGCGCCCCGCGTGACGGTCGTATCATCGAGGAGGTTGGCCGCTACAACCCGATGACCGCCCCCAAGACCATCAACCTCGACCTCGAGAAGATTGCTGACTGGCAGTCCAAGGGCGCTCAGCTCACCGACGCCGTCGCCGCTCTGGTCAAGGCCGCCAACGAGGGTGAGAAGACCGAGACCGTCGTCAAGAAGTCCAAGAAGCAGCTCGCCAAAGAGGCCGAGGCCGCTAAGGCTGCCGCTGAGGCCGCTGAGGGCGCCGAGGAGTAAATCGTGCCTGAGGTTGACGCTGCACAGCTCGAGGGTGAGGCAATGCTCTCAGATCGCATCGCCGATCTCGTCGAATATCTCGTTGTTCAGATCGTCGACGACCCGGATTCCGTGAGCCTCGAGGTCATCGATGGTGACGACGCCTCTACGATTGAGGTTTCGGTTGCCGAGGATGACGTCGCTAAGGTCATCGGCCGTCGTGGCCGTACTATCAAGGCCATTCGCACGCTCGCCCGTGCACTGGCCGCTCGCCTCGACACTGCTGTCGAGGTAGAGGTTCTGGGCTAGGACCTTGAGGTCCCAGTACAAAAACATCGCCCGTGTGGTCAAGCCGCACGGAAGGAAGGGGGAGGTCCTCGCGCAGCCGCTGCGGGGGCTTCCTTCTGTATTGGAGCCGGGTATGCGTGTCGCCTTGACGCCGCCGGCGCTCAAGCGCGACCGTTTTTGCACGGTCGTGTCCGTCACCGATACGGGCGATGGCGATCTGGTCTCGTTTGAGGGCATAGACGACTTGACGGCCGCCGAGGGCATCACCGGATGCTACGTGCTGGCAAATCGTGACGACTTCGAGCTCGATTCGCTCGACGCTGCCTATACCGACCTGATGGGTCGCGAGGTGGTCGACGAGCGCTTCGGTTTACTCGGCACGATCGTCGAGATCATGTCGACGCCCGCTA
>CABUWR010000160.1 GCA_902495265.1 uncultured Collinsella sp.
GAACCCGTCGAGCTCACCTTGCCGCCACCGCGACCCAGGTGGACGCGCACACCACGGCCAAAACCAGTTGCGGCATGACGACGACGCGGCTTGAGCGAATCCATCATCGTGGCGAGCTTAAAGAACACCGAGCAGGTAAAGACCACGATGACAGCCAAGATAACCATCTGGCCCATCGACAGGTTGGCAATAGACAGCAGCTCCGGGAATCCGATAACGCCCACCAAGATGCCGACGACTACAAACACAAAGAGCACCACACGTAAGGGCGTGAGAGGCTGCGAGATACGCCAGATTAGGCTGACACTCGCCGCGCACGACGTGAGCAGGCACATGGTCGAAAGCGTAAGCTGGCTAAAGCCAAATACACGCGCCACGAAGATATCGAGTGCCGCGGCCAAAATGACCGCAATCGACGCCGGCAGCGCACGCTTAAGCACGTTGGTCAAGAACGACCCTTTCACGCGGGCGTTATTGGGCTCCAGGCCCAGGACAAAGCCCGGCGCGCCGATGCAGAAGAAGTTGATGAGCGTCATCTGAATGGGCTCGAAGGGATACGGCGGCAGCGCGATGCACAGCGCCGCCAGGCCCATCGAGAAAAGCGTCTTGGTCAGAAAGAGCGCGGCAGAGCGCTGCAGGTTATTGATAGAACGACGGCCCTCGGCCACCACAGCGGGCATCGAGGCAAAGTCGTTATCGACGAGCACGATCTCGGCCACATTGCGCGCAGCATCGGAGCCGGCGGCCATCGCCACGGAGCAGTCGGCCTCCTTGAGCGCCAGCACGTCGTTGACGCCGTCGCCCGTCATGGCCACGGTGTGCCCGCGGCGCTTAAGTGCCTGTACGAGCTCGCGCTTCTGCTGCGGCGTCACACGCCCAAAGACGTGATAGCGGTCCACCGCCGCATCAATCTTGGACGGTGTATCGAGAGTTGTCGCGTCCACGTAAGCATCGGCGCCCGGCACGCCCACCACGCGCGCGATCGACGACACCGTACGCGGGTCGTCGCCGCTGATCACGTTGAGGGTCACGCCCTGCTCGTTAAAGTAGCCGATAGTCTCGGCTGCCGAGGTACGAATCTCGTCACGAATAGTCACAAAACCCACGGGCTCGGCCTCGCCCACCATATCGCCATCGGGCGAAAAGCCGTCCACGCGCGCCACCACAAGTACGCGGCAGGTATCGGCAAGCTCGGCCACACGATTCTCGACCTGAGCAAATACGCGATCAGAGAGCACGAACTGGGCGGCGCCCATCACATAGGAGCCCTGCGCAAACGACGCGCCGCTCCACTTTTTGGAGGACGAGAACGGAATGACCGACAGCGGCTCAGACACCTCGACCGGGCGATCGGCGTAATAGTTGAGCAGCGCCTGGCAGGTCTCGTTGACATCGGCCGAAGTCGCACGCGCGACGTTAGCCAGCGCAAAATCGAGCACCGTGGTATCGACGGGAACGGCCGCCTCGTCCGAGCCGGCGTCTAGGCTCACGCCCTCAACCGGCAGCGGATACGTGCCCTCGACCTCCATACGGCCCGACGTGATGGTGCCCGTCTTGTCCAGGCACAGCACGTCGACGCGAGCGAGCGTCTCGATGCAGTAGAGCTGCTGTGCCAGCACCTTGCGGCGGGCCAGGCGCACCGTGGCGATGGCGAGCACCGACGAGGTCAGCAGCACCAGGCCTTGCGGGATCATGCCCAGCAGGGCACCCACCGTGGACAGCAGCGCCGACGAAGGCACATGACCAGCCAACAGCTCGGAGAAGCACCACGAAAGCGCGCTATCGCCCGGGGTTCCCGCGGCATCCCACAGCTCGCTCACACTCGAGGCAAACAACGCCAAACCGAGCGGGATCATGATGATGCTCGCAAAGCGCACGATGGCGTTAAGCGCGTTCATGATCTCGGAATTGACCTTTTTGACGTATTTGGCCTCGTTATTGATCTTAGCCACGTAGTTGTCGGCGCCGACATGGATCACGCGAGCGCGCAGCAGGCCCGAGTCGATAAAGCTGCCGCTCATGAGCTCGGAACCGGGCTGTTTCTTGATAAGGTCGCTCTCGCCCGTCAGCAGGCTCTCGTTCACGAGCGCTTCGCCCGAAACCACCACGGCGTCAGCGGGAATCTGGTCGCCGCGCCCCAGGCGGATGATGTCGTCGAGCACGATCTGGTCCAAGTCGAGCTCCACCTCGGCACCGTCGCGCACCGCGATGGCCTTCTTGGAGGTCAGCAGCGTGAGCTTATCGACCATCTTCTTGGAACGCATGGACTGAATGACGCCAATAGCGGTATTGAGGAACACCACGAACAGGAACGTCAGATTCTTAAACGAACCCGTCAGCAACACCAAAATCGCCAAGACCACGTTGATCAAGTTAAACAGCGTGCAGAGGTTCTCGATGATGAGCTCTTTGACCGACTTGGTCTTGAGCTCCATGTTGCGGTTGATCTTACCGGCGGCGATGCGCTCCTCGACCTCGGCGGTCGAGAGTCCGCGCTCGATATCCGTTGCTGCCATACCACGTCCCATCACGTCGCGTCGGTATAAGAAAACCGCCCGGACCATGCGAGGTTCGGACGGTCTTACGTTCGATGGTGCCCCATGTTGGATTCGAACCAACGGCCTTCTGCTCCGGAGGCAGACGCTCTAATCCCCTGAGCTAATAGGGCGAACGGTAGGCATTATACCCAAGTGCGCCACGGGCTAACAAAATAATAGAAAAAGCTTTGCAATTACGTGGGAGACGCGCCGCAAAGGCCCACTTTAGAACGCAAAAGTGAAACAATTAGTATAAACTCACATGCACCATATATACACGGCTCGCGATGCGGGCCGTTTTTGCAAGGGCTATCCATCGAGGTGAGAGGCACACCATGATTGCAATTTTAAAGCAGAGCGCCAGCGACGAGGCCGTAAGCCACATCGTCAGCTGGATCGAGAAAAAGGGACTCAAGACCGACGTCTCGCGCGGCGAGAACGAGACCATAATCGGCCTGGTGGGCGATACGACCAAGATCGACCCGTTCCTGCTCGAGTCCATGGACGTCGTCGAGCGCGTGCAGCGCGTCTCCGAGCCGTTCAAGCGCGCCAACCGCAAGTTCCACCCCGAGGACTCCGTCATCGACTGCGGCCACGGCGTCAAGATCGGCGGCGACCAGTTCCAGGTCATCGCCGGCCCCTGCTCCGTCGAGGGCGAGAACCTCATCCGCATCGCCCGCCGCGTGAAGGCCGCCGGCGCCACGATGCTGCGCGGCGGCGCCTACAAGCCCCGCACCTCCCCGTACGCCTACCAGGGCATGGGCCCCGCCGGCCTTGACCTGCTGTGCGAGGCATCCGCCGAGCTCGATATGCCGATCGTCACCGAGATCATGGACCCGCGCGACGTGCAGGTCTTCCTCGACAAGAAGATCGACGTCATGCAAATCGGCGCCCGCAACGCCCAGAACTTCCCCCTGCTCAAGGAGGTCGGCAAGACCCAGACCCCGATCTTGCTCAAGCGCGGCATGTCCGGCACCGTCGACGAGCTGCTTATGGCAGCCGAGTACATCATGAGCGAGGGCAACGACAACGTCATCCTGTGCGAGCGCGGCATCCGCACCTTCGAGACCCGCACTCGCAACACCTTCGACCTCAACGCCGTGCCGGTGCTGCACCACCTGTCGCACCTGCCCGTCGTCGCCGACCCCAGCCACGCCACCGGCTACACCCGCTATGTCGAGCCCATGGCGCTCGCCGCGACCGCCTGCGGCGCCAACGGTCTGGAGATCGAGGTCCACGACGACCCGAGCCACGCTTGGTCCGACGGTGCTCAGGCCCTCACCCCCGACCAGTTCGACGACACCATGCGCCGCATCCGAGCCATCCGCGAGGTTGTCTGCCA
>CABUWR010000161.1 GCA_902495265.1 uncultured Collinsella sp.
CAGGCCGCGTACGCCCAGCGCCATCGCGATGCGGCGCGTGGTCTCGCGAAGCTTTGCCTGCAGGCTCTCGCTAAAGCTGAACGGCGGAATGCAGGTCGCAGAGTCGCCGGAGTGAATACCGGCCTCCTCGATATGCTCCAGAATGCCGCCGATGTAGACCTCTTCGCCATCGCACAGGGCGTCGACATCGGACTCGATCGCGCCCTCCAGGAAGCGGTCCAGATACACCGGGTAGTCGGGGCTAATGCGCGCAGCCTCGGCCATGTAATCGCGCAGATGCTCGGCATCGTAGGCGATCATCATGCCGCGGCCGCCCAGCACGTAGCTCGGACGCACCAGCAGCGGGTAGCCAATATGCGCGGCTACGACCTCGGCCTCCTCAAACGAGGTGGCCTGGCCCGCCGGAGGATACATGATGCCCAGCTTGTCGAGCAGAGCGGCGAAGCGCTCACGGTCCTCGGCAAAGTCGATGGCATCGGGCTTGGTGCCCATGATGTTGACGCCACTCTCCTCGAGCATGCGCGCCAGCTTAAGCGGAGTCTGGCCGCCGAGCGTCACCACAACGCCGTCGGGACGCTCAACATCGATGACATCCATGACGTCCTCGTAGGTGAGCGGCTCAAAGTAAAGGCGGTCGGACGTGTCGTAGTCAGTCGAGACGGTCTCGGGATTGCAGTTGACCATGATGGTCTCGAAGCCGCGGGCCGCCAGCGCGTAGCTCGCGTGCACGCAGCAGTAATCGAACTCGATACCCTGGCCAATGCGGTTGGGGCCGGCGCCCAGGATCATCGCCTTGGGCTTGTCCGCCGGCGTGGTCTCGTCGGGAGCCACGCACTTCTTGGCATCCGGGCTCGTTCGGTAGATGTTCTCGTACGTCTTGTAGTGGTACTCCGTGGCGCTCGAGAACTCCGCAGCGCAGGTATCGACCGTCTTCATGCTGGGAACCACGCCCAGACCCTTGCGATAGGCGCGCACAAAGCGCTCGTCCGAGCCGGTCAGAGCGGCAATCTCGGCGTCGCTCGTGCCGTACTGCTTGAGCAGGCGCATCGCGTCAGCGTCGATATCCTCCACACGCAGGCCGCGGATGCTCTCCTGGACCTGCACCATATCGTTGATACGGTTGAGGTACCACGGATCGATACCGCAGATGGCATGGATGCGAGCAATGTCCCAGCCACGGCGCAGGGCCTCGACCACAAAGAAGATGCGGTGCTCGGTCGGCGTTGCCACGGCTTGAGCGAGCTCATCGTCACTCAGCTTGTCGGCACCCTCCTTGCCACCGGCGCAGATACCCTGGTGGCCGTCCTCCAGCGAGCGCATGGCCTTGCCGAAGGCCTCCTCAAAGGTGCGGCCGATCGCCATGATCTCGCCCACGGCCTTCATGCGCGTGGTGAGCGTGGGGTCGGTACCCTTGAACTTCTCGAAGGCAAAGCGCGGCACCTTAACGACGCAGTAGTCGATCGTGGGCTCGAAGCAGGCGGGCGTGGCCTTGGTGATGTCGTTGACGATCTCGTCGAGCGTATAACCCACAGCCAGGCGCGCGGCGGCCTTGGCGATGGGGAAACCCGTGGCCTTGGAGGCCAGCGCAGACGAACGGCTCACGCGCGGGTTCATCTCGATGACGATCAAGCGACCGGTGTTGGGGTTCACGGCAAACTGCACGTTGGAGCCACCGGTCTCGACGCCGATCTTCTCCAGAATGGCGAGCGAGGCGACACGCATGCGCTGATACTCAAGGTCGGAGAGCGTCTGCGCCGGCGCCACAGTGATGGAGTCGCCGGTATGCACGCCCATGGGGTCGAGGTTCTCGATGGAGCACACGATGATGCCGTTGCCGGCGTGGTCACGCATGACCTCCATCTCATACTCTTTCCAGCCCTCGATGGACTCCTCGACCAGCACCTCGTGGGCAGGCGAGAGCTCGAGGCCCTGACTCACGATGGAGACGAGCTCCTCGTGGGTGTGAGCGATGCCGCCGCCGGCACCGCCCAAGGTAAAGCTCGGGCGCAGTACGCAGGGATAGCCCACGCGCTCGGCGATAGCCTCGGCGTCGGCCACGCTGTAGGCATAGCCCGAGCGCGCGACCTCCAGGCCGATCTCGGCCATGGCCTCGTTAAAGAGCTTGCGGTCCTCGCCGCGCTCGATGGCGGCCAGGTCGCAGCCGATCATCTCGACGCCGTACTTGTCGAGCGTACCGTCTTTCGCCAGCTCGACGGCGGCGTTCAGACCGGTCTGGCCGCCCAGCGTGGGCAGCAGCGCGTCCGGGCGCTCTTTCTTGATCACGCGCTCGATAAACTCGGCGGTGATGGGCTCGACATAGGTGCGGTCGGCCAAGCCCGGGTCGGTCATGATGGTCGCCGGGTTGGAGTTGACCAGGATGACCTCAAAGCCATCCTCCTTGAGCACCTTGCAGGCCTGGGCGCCGGAGTAGTCGAACTCACATGCCTGGCCAATAACGATGGGGCCCGAGCCAATGACGAGGATACGCTTGATGTCAGTACGTTTAGGCATGTTAGTTCTCCTCGGTCTCAGCGGTCTCGGACTCAGCAAAGTTCCAGCCAGCCAGGCGGTCCTTCGCGGTGTCGATGTCCAGGTAGTTCTCCTCGCCGTCCATGAGTCGCGTAAAGGCGGTAAAGAGATAGTGGGCATCGGTGGGGCCAGGCGAGGCCTCGGGGTGGTACTGGACCGAGAAGCACGGGGCGTCGAGCAGCTGGATGCCCTCGGCGGTGCCGTCGTTGAGGTTCACATGTGTCAGGCGAATGCGGCCAAAGCGCTCGTTCATCACGACCGGCGCGATTCCGCGGCGCACCCAGACGCGCAGATCTCCATCGGCCGCATGCTCGGTCTCGCCGCCGGAAAGCTCGGGGACAAGCTTGCCCAAGCTGGGGAACAGCAGGCCAAAGCCATGGTTTTGCGCGGTGATCTCCACGCGACGGCTTACCAGGTTCATGACCGGCTGGTTGCCGCCGCGGTGACCGAACTTAAGCTTTTCCATCTGGGCGCCGCAGGCCAGGCTGATCATCTGGTGACCAAGACAAATACCAAAGACCGGCACCTTGCCGATCAGCTGCTGCACCTGCTCGTAGGTCTCCACCACGGCGTCGGGGTCGCCGGGGCCGTTGGACAAAAAGACGCCATCGGGATTCATGTCGAGCACCTCACTCGCGGGCGTATCCCACGGTACGACGGTAAGGTCGCAGCCGGCACGGACCAGACCCTCCAGGATGCCGCGCTTGACGCCGCAGTCGTAGGCGACCACGTTGTGGCGGGAAGGAGCGGCAGGGGCAAGCGCAAAGTCATGCGTAGCGGGCAGGTCGCATGCGGCAAAAGCGTGGGGCTCAGGGCAGCTCACGGTCTTGACCAGGTTCTCGCCCACCAGCGTCGGCGCTGCGGCCAGACGCTCGGCAAGCTCGGCGACGTCAAAGATCTCGGTCGAGATAATGCCCATCTTGGAACCGTTGTCGCGCAGGTGGCGCACAAGAGCGCGGGTGTCGACGCCCTCGATAGCGACGATGCCGTGAGCGCGCAGGTACTCCGGCACGCTGACGGTCGAGCGCCAGTTAGAAGGCGTGGCGCACATGTCGCGAACGATCATGCCGCGCATAGCCGGAGCGCTCGCAGGGCGCACGGCGTCGCCGGGGAAGGCCGACTGGACGTCGGTCTCGTCGATACCGTAGTTGCCGATCTGCGGATAGGTCATGGTTACGATTTGGCCGGCATAACTCGGGTCGGTCATGACCTCAAAGTAGCCCTCGAGCGAGGTGTTGAAGCAGACCTCGCCGGTCGCGGTACCCTCGGCACCGCATGCGCGGCCATAAAAAATGGTCCCATCCTCAAGGTACAGGATGC
>CABUWR010000162.1 GCA_902495265.1 uncultured Collinsella sp.
ATATGCGGACATGGCTCAGTTGGTAGAGCACAACCTTGCCAAGGTTGGGGTCGCGGGTTCGAGTCCCGTTGTCCGCTCCAAGCGCAACAGCCCGACTACTACGGTAGCCGGGCTTTTTCGTACCCATCGCCTGGGCTCGAACTTTTTTCAAATTATTCGAAAATAGTTCTTGCATTCGGGTGGATCATCCCGTATATTAAATCCTCGCAGGCGGACATGGCTCAGTTGGTAGAGCACAACCTTGCCAAGGTTGGGGTCGCGGGTTCGAGCCCCGTTGTCCGCTCCATTTGGGCGTTTAGCTCAGGGGGAGAGCGCTTCCCTGACACGGAAGAGGTCAGAAGTTCAAATCTTCTAACGCCCACCAAATGTTCGCAGTCCAGAGGCTTTGCTTCTGGACTGTTTTGTTTTATGCCGCCAAACATGCCAGCAAATTTTGATCCAAGGTCTGTATGCGATGGTCTTCGCGTCCCGTAGAGGTGCCGGCAGATTGCATACGTCCTGGCCGATCGTGACCGCAACATGTTGGTCAAGCATAATCTTTTGGATTCTTTTGGCGTGAGCGGCTTGGTTTTGGTAGGATTTGTCAGCGGCTTGACTAAGGGGGTTTTATAACTGCCATGCAGGTAGCCGTGTTGGTAACGTTTTACCGACTTGCCAAGAACCCCTCATTTTTAATGCGTCTGCAAAATGACTAATTGCTTTGACCTGCTGAAACACTATATGTTGTGTTTGACCTAAAAAAAGAATACAGGATATAGATGCGTCTTTGTCGTATGATAGATGGCGGACAGAGAACGAAGACCTTAACTGCCTCTTTTGAACGTGTCCTTGAGCCGCTTGATCGGCTCCAGGGAATGTCCGCATGGAGGCTTATGGTTTATCGAGAACACAGATTGCGCGACGGCGCCGCAAGACAGGGGCAAGCCCTGCCGGCTATCGTTTGGCTCTGAAGCGCGATGAGGCTACGATGCGAAAGAGGCAAGAGGATGAAGATCATCAAGCGCAGCGGCACCGAGGTTGTCTTTGACATCGATAAGATCGTCAATGCCATCCGCGCCGCAAACTTGGAGGTCGAGGAGAGCTCTCGTCTTACCGACCGCCAGGTGGTTTACGCGGCACAAAACGTCGCCGAGGCATGCGAGAACGCGGGCCACACCGTGTCGGTCGAGGAGATTCAGGATCTGGTCGAGGACGAGATCATGCGTCTCGACTGCTACGAGGTCGCTCGCCATTACATCATCTATCGCTATGTTCAGAGCCTGAAGCGCCAGAAGAACACGACCGACGACAAGATTCTGTCGCTGATTGAGTGCAACAACGAAGAGGTCAAACAGGAGAACTCCAACAAGAACCCGACCGTCAATTCCGTTCAGCGTGACTACATGGCCGGCGAGATCTCCAAGGACCTGACCCAGCGTGTGCTGCTGCCCCAGGAGATTGTGGATGCTCACAATGAGGGTCTGATTCACTTCCATGATTCGGACTACTTTGCCCAGCACATGCATAACTGCGACCTGGTGAACCTGGAGGATATGCTCCAGAACGGTACTGTTATTTCGGGCACGCTGATCGAGAAGCCGCACAGCTTCTCGACTGCCTGCAACATCGCGACGCAGATCATCGCTCAGGTTGCTTCCTCCCAGTACGGTGGCCAGTCGATTTCGCTGACCCATCTTGCCCCGTTCGTCGAGGTGAGCCGTCAAAAGATTCGCGGCGAGGTCGCCCGCGAGCTCGAGGAGCTCGGCGTTTCCGCATCTCCCGAAAAGGTCCGCGAGGTTGTTGAGGACCGCCTGCGTGACGAGATCCGTCGCGGCGTTCAGACGATTCAGTATCAGGTCGTGACCCTTATGACCACGAATGGCCAGGCGCCGTTCGTGACGGTCTTTATGTATCTCAATGAGGCCCGTACGCCCCAGGAGAAGCATGACCTTGCCATGATTGTGGAGGAGACGCTTCGTCAGCGCTATGAGGGCGTTAAGAACGAAGCCGGCGTGTGGATCACCCCGGCGTTCCCCAAGCTCATCTACGTGCTCGAGGACGATAACGTTCACGAGGATTCCCCGTACTTCTACCTGACTCAGCTGGCTGCGAAGTGCACCGCCAAGCGCATGGTGCCCGACTACATCTCCGAGAAGAAGATGCGCGAGCTCAAGCTGTCGAAGGGCGAGACCGCGGGCAACGGCGACTGCTATACCTGCATGGGTTGCCGCAGCTTCCTGACGCCCGACCGCTCCGGTAACGGATTTAACAACGTGGCCAACGCGCTGAACTATGACTCGAACAAGCCCAAGTACTACGGTCGCTTTAACCAGGGCGTTGTGACCATCAACCTGCCCGATGTCGCGCTGAGCTCGCATCAGGACATGGATAAGTTCTGGAAGATCTTCGACGAGCGCCTTGAGCTGTGCCACCGCGCCCTGCTGTGCCGTCATGAGCGTCTGATGGGTACGCTTTCGGATGCCGCACCGATTCTTTGGCAGTACGGTGCCCTCGCCCGCCTGAAGAAGGGCGAGACGATCGACAAGTTGCTCGTGGGCGGTTACTCCACCATTAGTCTGGGTTATGCTGGCCTGTATGAGTGCGTTAAGTACATGACGGGCCACAGCCACACCGAGAAGGAGGGCACGCCCTTTGCCATGGCCGTCATGCAGCGCATGAACGACAAGTGCGCGGAGTGGAAGGCCGAAAGCGATATTGACTTCTCGCTGTACGGTACCCCGCTTGAGTCGACGACCTACAAGTTCGCCAAGTGCCTGCAGCGTCGTTTTGGCATCATCCCGGGCGTGACGGACAAGGGCTACATCACCAACAGCTACCACGTCCACGTGTCCGAGGAGATCGACGCATTCGACAAGCTCAAGTTCGAGGGTATGTTCCAGCAGCTTTCGCCGGGCGGTGCCATCTCCTACGTCGAGGTTCCCAACATGCAGGACAACCTCAAGGCTGTCATTCGCGTGATGCAGTACATCTACGACAACATCATGTACGCCGAGCTCAACACCAAGAGCGACTACTGCCAGGTGTGCGGCTACGACGGTGAGATCAAGATTGTCGAGGATGACGGCAAGCTGGTGTGGGAGTGCCCCAATTGCGGCAATCGTGACCAGGAGAAGATGAATGTCGCTCGTCGTACGTGCGGCTACATCGGTACCCAGTTCTGGAACCAGGGCCGAACCGAGGAGATCCGCGACCGCGTGCTGCATCTCTAATAACCATCCCAGGCCGCCCCGTAGCGAGGCCCCGGGCCTTTACTCGCTATTTCGGACAGTCCTGGCTCACGACGGAGGCGCCACTGGCGCCTCCTGTTCGTGCGGAACTCATATCGAGCAAAGGCCCGGGGCCTCGCTACGGGGCAGCCAAGTTGATGTAGCTGAGATGCAGCATGCGGCCTGCTCACTCCTCGAAGTTCTTAGCGGAAATGAGTTGACTTGCAACAACGCTTTGCTTGCGATGGCGGTTGAGCTGCAACAAAGTTTTTATTGGACCTCGAACCCTATACTCGATGTTCGCTTCGTTCATTGAGTTACCCTTTGCATGAGGCCGGGACATATCGTCCCGCCCGCAGTTTCGCAGGCCGAAGGCCGAGAATGTTTGAGGACGGGATGATATGTCCCGGCCTCCCGGGAGAGTTACCTATGAACTACGCGAACATTAAGTATTTCGACATTGCTGATGGGGAAGGCGTTCGTACTTCTCTGTTTGTGAGCGGGTGCCGCCGTGGGTGCAAGAATTGCTTTAACTCTGTCGCGTGGGACTTTGCTGCGGGCGAGCCGTTCGATCGCGCCGTCGAGGATAAGATTATCGAGAGTCTCGATCAT
>CABUWR010000163.1 GCA_902495265.1 uncultured Collinsella sp.
GACAGGCACCTTTGTGGTGGTTTTTCAGTTTGCCAACGATATGTGAACGGCTAAAAAAGTCTGCTATACTCTTTCCCGCCGTCCCCATCGTCTAGCGGCCAAGGACGCCACCCTTTCAAGGTGGATATCGCGGGTTCGAATCCCGCTGGGGGCACCACAGAATCTGAGAAGCCCGTTGCCAATTCGGTAGCGGGCTTTTTGCTATCTATGCCCCCGGGATTCGAACCCCGGGGGCATTAAATCACACTGTCATCCAAGGGCCCGTGGGCAAAAAATAGCAAATATGAGTACTGTTACCAATTTAGTTACAGCGATTTCATGCCATCAGAAGGCGATTTAGACACCAGGGGTCCTAAGGCGGAAGAAGTGCAGGCGTTTTTCAGCTAAGTACTTGGACATATGTTGCGTAACACTGCATATTTTGCAAAAAGATAATGCTACAGGACTTGTGACAGTACTCATATTTGACGTTTTTTGCCCACGACCCCTTATTGCGTGGACGAATCAGTTGCAAAACGGACTCCTAGCGTCCTTCGCAATCAAAAAGCCGGGGCCCGCGCGATGCGGACCCCGGCTCAATACCGTGACGATATGTCAGTTACGTTCTACACGTAGAACAGGATGTCGTCGTAAGTCGGGACCGGCCAGTAGTCGGCAGCCACGATCTCCTCCATTGCGTCCACGGCGGCGCGCAGCGTATCCATAGCGGGAACGACCTCGTGCGCGTACACGTTGGCCTGCTCCTGACCATCGAGGCCCTCGGCCTTCTGATGCACGGCGTCGAGCGCCTTGATGGAGTCGTTGATGGTGGTGATGCCGTTGCAGAGCTTGTTGAGCGTGTTCTGCTCACACTGCATGGCGGCCTCGGCGCCGGCGGCACGAATAGTCTCAAGGCCCTTCGCGACCTTGGTGGCATAGGCGGTAATGACCGGGCGATAGGTACGACGCGCCTCGCGAACCATCGTGGTGGCCTCGATGTTCATGAGCTTGTTGTACTTCTCGAGCTTGCAGTCGTAGCGGCACTGAGCCTCGGCCTTGGTCAGGACACCCGTCTCCTCAAAGAGCGCGATAGCCTTATCAGAAACAAAGGCGGGCAGGGCGTCGGCCGTGGTCTTGTTGTTGGCAAGGCCGCGCTTCTCGGCCTCAACGGGCCACTCGTCGGAGTAGCCATCGCCGGAAAAGAGGATGCGCTGGTGATCGGTCAGGACCTTCTTGCAGTACTCGAGCGCAGCGTCCTGGAACTCATCCTCGGGCGTACCCTCAAGCGCGTCGGCGAAGGACTTGAGCGACTTGGCCACGGCGGCATCGAGCACCAGATTGGAGTCGGAGACGTTCTGCTCGGAGCCGCAGGCACGGAACTCGAACTTGTTGCCGGTGAAGGCAAACGGGGAGGTGCGGTTGCGGTCGGTGTTGTCCTGCATCAGCTTGGGCAGGGTATCGGCGCCCAGGTCGAGCACGCCGCGCGTGGCATGGACGGAAGCCTTGCCATCGATGATCTTCTCGACGACCTCGGTAAGCTGGTCGCCCAGGAAGATGGACATAATCGCCGGAGGAGCCTCGTTGGCGCCCAGACGATGGTCGTTGCCGGCCGAGGCAACGGAGGCACGCAGAAGCTCCTGATAGTTATCGACAGCCTCGATCACCGCGGTGAGAAAGACGATGAACTGCAGGTTGTCGAGCGGGGTGTCGCCCGGGTCGAGCAGGTTCTCGGACTCGGTGCCAAGCGACCAGTTGTTGTGCTTGCCCGAACCGTTGATGCCCTCGAAGGGCTTCTCGTGCAGCAGGCAAACCAAGTCGTGGCGGGAGGCGATGAGCTTCATCTTCTCCATCATGACCAGATTCTGGTCGATGGCCTCGTTGACTTCGCCATAGACGGGGGCGAGCTCATGCTGGCAGGGAGCAACCTCGTTGTGCTTGGTCTTGGCGGGAATGCCAAGCGCCCACAGTTCATCGTCCAGGTCCTTCATATAGGCCGAGACGGTGGGGCGGATAGCGCCAAAGTAGTGCTCCTCGAGCTCCTGGCCCTTGCAGGGAGCGGCGCCAAAGAGGGTGCGGCCGGTGATGACCAGGTCCTTGCGCTTGCGATAGGCGTCCTTCTTGATCAGGAAGTACTCCTGCTCGTCGCCCACGGAAGGAACGACCTTCTTGGGGGTCTTGCCAAACAGCGCCAAAACGCGCTTGGACTCACGCGAGAGCGCGGTCATGGAACGCAGCAGCGGGGTCTTCTTGTCCAGGGCCTCGCCCGTGTAGGAGCAGAAAGCCGTGGGGATGCACAGGACATCGTCCTTGATAAAGGCGGGGCTAGTGGGGTCCCAAGCGGTGTAGCCACGGGCCTCGAAGGTAGCACGCAGGCCGCCGTTGGGGAAGCTCGAGGCATCGGGCTCGCCCTGGATGAGGTTCTTGCCCGTAAACTTGGTAATGGCGGTGCCGTCGTGGTTGGGCTCCAGGAAGCTGTCGTGCTTCTCGGAAGTAATGCCCGAAAGCGGCTGGAACCAGTGCGCGTAGTGCGTCGCACCCTTGGAGATGGCCCAGACCTTCATGGCATGGGCAACGGCGTTGGCCACATCCAGGTCGAGCGGCTCACCGCCCTCGAGGGTTGCAGCAAGGCGCTTCCAAATGTCCTTGGGGAGGTAGTCCTTCATGACTTCCTCAGAGAACACCATGGTCCCGAAGCGGTCAGTAAGTTCGGCCATACGGAACTCCCTTCGTATCGGCACCGCGTGAGAAGCGGTGTTGATTACTAACGAACGAGTCATAGCTTAGACTCGCCGTGTTTCCGCGACATTACCGTTATGTTGCTGTCACGAAACCAATCAATGAGGTTACCCTATCGAGGCGGCGTTGCCACCCTCAACAGCCAATCAACTGCATAAATTGCAGACCTCTCCCCATGGTTTAAGGGTAGTCAATTTGGGATGGAGCTCTATTAACTGGTATTTTGCATCAGATACCAGTCTTTATAGTCCGTGCCTAGATTAGCCGCTCTGTTATAGAGAAAGCCGATAGCAAGGCATCTTTGATTGGTATCCCCGAATAACGAGTGAAACTCCACCGTGACACAGTGGTGCTGTAGAATCCTTACAACACATCACACTATTACGTATCTAGAGGAGCACGATATGCGCGTCGACGAGGTTTTTAAGCAGGCAGCATCCCAGGGCACCGCGCCCGTTTCGTTTGAGATGTTCCCGCCCAAGGGCGAGCTCACCCTCGACACGGCTCGCGAAGTGGCAGGCAATCTGTGCAAGCTTTCGCCGAGCTTTGTCTCGGTCACCTGCTCGGCCGGCGGCTCGGGCAACGGTGCCACCACCGCCCCCATCGCGCATATGATTTCGAGCGAATTCGACACGCCCTCGGTGGCACACCTCACCTGCGTGGGCCGCACCCACGCCGACATCGCCGCCAAGATCGACGAGTATCGCACCGCCGACGTTGAAAACATCCTGGCCCTGCGTGGTGATCTTCCCGCTGGCGCGACCGAGGACGACAAGCCCGCCTCGGACTACGCCTACGCCCGCGACCTCATCCCCGAGCTCGTCGACGCCGGCTTTTGCGTGGGCGCCGCAGCCTACCCCGAGGGCCACATTGCCTGTGAGGATCTCAACCTCTCGGTCGAACACCTCAAGCAAAAACAGGACGCCGGCGCAAGCTTCTTTGTGACGCAACTCTTCTTTGATAATGAGTGCTTCTACCGCTTCCGCGAGCTTGCCGATAAAGCGGGCATCACGGTGCCCATCACCGCGGGCATCATGCCGTTTATGGGCAAGTCGCAGATCAGCCGCATGGTCTTTATGTGCGGCGCGTCGCTGCCC